>JANMNK010000065.1:0-1767 GCA_031373875.1 Pirellulaceae bacterium
GGTCTTGGTACACGGGATCGGCCAGTTGGATGTACCGCGTCGCCATCGAAAATATGCTTGGTATAAAAATTGACAAGCATCGTTTACAGGTCAATCCCGTTCTACCACCGGACTGGAATCGATTCCAATTTACCTATCGTCGGAACAAGACAGTCTGGCATGTCCAAGTTGTTCGATGCGACAGTGCATCAATCGATGAAACCAACGTTATCGAATTGATCGAAGATGGTCAGGAGCATCAAGTCACGTTGCGATTCACGTGAGAGAATGATGCAGAAGATCATCCGTAGCAAGTCGGGCGGTAAAAACGAGAGCCTTCCGACCGGGCGTCTCACTATTTTTTCACTTCGATCAATGCGCCTTTGTTAACGCGGACTTCCAGCGTTTCCAAGTTAAGCACATATTCAGATTGGTTCTCATTGGTTACTATCAGCACATTGTCTTTCATTTCCATGGATCGAATAAATACGTCTTGTACGTCACGTTCAAGACCAGCCGTGTAGCGAACGACATAGATCTGTCGCCGCCACAGTAGCTCGTTGTGTTTTGTATCCCAAGCTTCAACGCATCCAAGCTGGCTGGTTGGGGCGCGAAGCTCCATCTCGCCCATTCGAACAGCAGCGACTTGAGCAGGCGTGGCACGCTTTGCAAATACCATCGGTGTCGAAAGCAAAGACAATACGATCATAACCGCCGCAATTTTTTTCATTAGTGTTTTTCCTTTTTTATGCTGATTAGAGCAAAGTCAAGATCAGGCCCCGACCAGTTAATCAATTGTCGATTCGTGCTATCCGAAATGACGGAGCTCGGAACCACGCGGTTCCCGATTTTGAAAAGTTTATTAGCCTGGAGCAACAAGCTTGTCGGCAACCCTACCATTCGTTAACTTTAGCTTTCGGTAGACGAATACAAAACGGGCAGCGATTTCATCCGATTTTTTGGGCCGCCAACAACTTGGCCTTTCCGTCGTGGACTCAATTCTCTTAATTTAAAAGCTGACTTATACAATGCAAACTAAACAACTTGGCAACTCCGATCTCATGGTTTCTCCTCTTGGGATAGGTGCGTGGGCGATGGGTGGAGCGGGGTGGGCTTTTTCTTGGAGTCATCAAGACGACGCTGCTTCGGTTCGCGCGATACACGCTGCCTTGGACGCAGGTATGAACTGGATCGATACTGCCGCAGTCTATGGCTTGGGGCACTCGGAAGAAGTTGTCGCACGGGCTTTAAAATCCTATTCAGGCAAACGACCCTACGTCTTTACAAAATGCGAACGCAGTTGGAACGAGCAACGCGAAATCGTCAAGGTTCTCAAACGCGATTCGGTACGTAAGGAATGCGAAGACAGCCTTCGGCGTTTGCAAGTCGATGTGATCGATCTTTATCAAATTCACTGGCCCGAGCCTGAAGCGGATATCGAAGAGGGCTGGTCGACGTTGGCCGAATTGCAAAAGGAAGGCAAAGTTCGTTGGATTGGCGTATCGAATTTTAACGTTGCTCAGATGGAACGTATTCAAGCGATCGCTCCGATAATTTCGCTGCAGCCACCTTATTCACTGGTCCGTCCGGAAGTGGCGGACGAGCTATTGCCGTTCGCCCTAAAAAATAACATTGGCGTCATATCCTACTCGCCGATGGGATCGGGTTTGCTGACTGGTACGATGACGCGAGAACGGATTGCTTCACTGCCCGACGATGATTGGCGACGGCGAAACGTGCAATTTCAAGAACCTATGCTAACCAAAAATTTGGCCGTCGTTGAAAAAC
>JANMNK010000081.1:0-7857 GCA_031373875.1 Pirellulaceae bacterium
ATTCGGCGAATTCTTGTTGAATCAATTCGCGTTTGCTTTGAACAGTCATCAGTTTCAAATTGTTTTTGAGATCGCGGAGATCTTGTTCACGTGAGAGCACCACATCTGCAGCCTTGGCGACTTCTTTTTCAAAGAACTCCAGCGATCCCGTCGTTCGATGCACTTCGACATACCGCTTGATAAATTCATTCATCGTCGCATCAACGATATCGCGAGCTAAATAAGGCGAGTGAGCTTTTGCTGTGATGGCAATCGTATTCGCTTCTTTGCTAACTCCGATGGTGAGAAACTCGCCGATGTAATGAACGGCTTTTTCCATCTTGCGAATATTGGAAGCTTCTGCTGCGCTAAGGACTCCGTCGTAAGTGTCTGCTTCTGAGATTGGCAATAACGAAACGACTTTGTCGACAACTACGTCAACCACGGACCGTTGATCGTTAAGCCGATCTATACCGACGCGGGTTGCCACGTCTTCTAGCAACTGGCGGTTGCCTAACATCTCCTTGATAGACTGGATTTCCGCTTGGCGCGAATCCAATAACGAAGCAGTTGTTCCGGTTGTAACCGTTGGATCGAGAGCCATCGTCGCACGACCGGCCTTCAAGTAGAACTGACCTTCACTGACAAAAACATTTCTCATCATCCAAAGTGATGTCGCGGAAACGCCAATGATCATCAGTGCCAAAATAGCTGCGGGAAACCACTGGCGGCGAATAGCACCCAGAATTTGGGGGACTGTCAAAAAAAACTGCGGTTCGTTCATGAAAGCCTTCCGGTTGGTTTAAACCGTAAATCCCGAACTGGAATGGGAACAAATCTTGTAAAAGCAAGCATTCATTCTAAATGGTGGCGTCCCAATAGCCAGATTGATGCTACCTTTCCGACCGCGAATTCTACTCCAAACTAGCCAATTTGACATTCAGAAATGCGGACCGTAACGACTTTAACGAACAATTAACGTTATAAAAGAAGGCAAGGATCAGTGCCAAGAAATCTCGATAGAAGACGCTGAACACTTTGGGAGATTGAGACAGATGAGCGAAAAGCACACGGCGTATCAACAGAACGTAATTAAGAATTACTATAAAAACCGCGAAAACATCTCGGTTCAGAGAGCGCAGGAGCTTGTAACTGAGCTCTATTTGAACGAGGGAAAGAAGCGGCTCAAGGCCTGGGAGCAACTGGAAAGCCATTTGGAAAAAATCGGCATCAGTCCCGAGGTAATAGCTAATCTGCGGGAAAAGGACAAACCAGAATTGGTTGCGAGCCTGCTGACAAAGTACTCAGCCTAAGCGGCCGGATTCAGGAGCAGCCGGGTTCAATCAACTGTCTTTCCAATCTTTCCCGGCTAAACCGATTTCGCGATTTTGATAGCCACCCATAAAGGCAACTTTGGTCATCGCTTGCTGCAACCAAGTGCGGGCTGCCGCTTGATCCGAGCCTTCGCGTTCTTCCGATTCCTGGGGCGGCAAAATAGGCTCTCCAACGCGTATTCGAACTCTGGCAGACAAAAGCACGGGTGACCACACTTCCGGGCCGGATGGGGCACCTTCGATCCAAATGGGCACCAAAGGCACTTTGGCTCGCATCGCAACCAAAGCCGCACCAGGCCTTACAGTTAGCAACGGCTGATCCGTGCGATTGATGCGGCCTTCTGGGAACATCCCCACAAAACGACCTTCGCTGCAAAATCGAATCGCCATCTTGATGGCTTTCGAATCCACTCCTCCTCGGTTCGTAGGAATAACTTGCAAGAGATTCAGCAACGGCCCAAATAATACATGCTTGCAATACTCTCCCGCAACCATCCAATGAACCCGACGCCCTGCGGCCAACTGAATGAAAAAGGGATCTACTGAGCAACGATGATTGGCAACAATGACGCAACCTGTCTTCAGGTTTTCAAAGTTTTCTTGGCCATCCACGACCGACGCTCGCCATCGAAAGCGTGAAAACGCATAGGCAAGTCCGTAAAGCGTATACTCCCACACAGAGTACTGGCGACGATGACGGTAAGCCGCAACGAAGCTCAGAACGATCGCGACAACCAACCCCCACAAGAACGCTGTGGCTGCCATCGTCGGTACCGGCATAGGTGTTTTCTCTCAAAAGCTGTGGGACGTCTGAAAACCAAGCCGATGAGCTTAACGGATTTGAATCCTTCTACCATTCCAAAACTCCTCGACCGACCACTCTGATAGCTAAACTCTTATGAGGATCTATTGGAAACATGGGGGGAATTCGTAATTTTAAACGATTTGAATGACTTTTCTTTGTCGCATTTCCGGAGGGAATTTTTCAAAAAAATCTTTGGAGCCCGCAAGCGTTGATTTGACAACGGTCTACGTCATTTCGACGGTTTTCTCGAACACAATTCCACTTACTTTTCGATTGACGCGGACCATAGCTGCGATATGCTTTGGAGCGTTGTGGGGGACAATGGTGCAAGGTGGGAATCGTGTTACTTACTGGTAACTTTCGCAGATTGTTAGATGATAAACAGCGGTTAGCAATTCCTAAACCGTTGCGTGATTCTATCGGTCCCGAAGTTCGATGTTTAATCGTTACACCAGGCACTGACGGTTCACTCAACGTTTATACGGAGTCGATTTTTGCAGCAATTGGTGCCTCCTTGGCCGAGTCATCGCCTGCTGCGAAAGAGCACCGCGTGTTTTGCCGTTTGTTTTATTCGCAGGCCCAGCAAGTTGAAATTGATCGTCAAAGCAGAATTCGTTTGTCAGACGATCTTATTCTGTTTGCTGGACTTAAATCGGAATTAGTATTGATAGGTGTTGGAGATCATATAGAGATTTGGGATGTGGATCGTTGGAGTGAATTCCTAGGTCAGCATCAATCCGAATTTGATCAGTGGGCCGAGCGAGCTTTCGCTGGTGCTCACGTACCAACTCCGTCCAAATCAGTTCCAGATCAGACGGTCGACACTTTTGATTCGCAGAACAGTTCGGTACCGAGTAATCCTCGATAATCGAAAACCGCGTGTCCGCCCACTCGGAACGAAGACAAATAAGCTTGCGGCCACGGGCTTATTGTCGGTAGGAAAGCAAAGCAGCCATTCCATCCAAGACGTTTTCGAGTTGCCAGCACGATGTCGGCAATAGCGTATCATGGTTTTTTCTTCTGAAATCATGATCTGAGATTTGACTTCGTTGAACGGATGCAACGCAAATCTCAGAGGCACGCGGTTTTTTCTTTTTACTTTTATTGAGACTCGATTCGTGACCACGGTGCATCTTCCTGTCCTCCCCGGCCCCGTCCTCGAATGGATGCAACCAGTCGCTCAAACAGTGCTTGTGGACGGAACGGTGGGCGGCGCGGGCCACGCACGTTTGATGTGTGAGCTGATTGGACAAAACGGCCAAGTCCTCGGACTCGACCGCGATGCGTCCGCTCTTGCACGCATTGAAACGATGGCTCCTGCCGCGAACTTGAAATTGATACAGGCCAGCTATTGCCGCCTTCCGGAGGTTCTCGAATCTCTGGGGCTTACTCAAGTCGACGGCATACTGCTTGATCTCGGATTGTCGAGCGATCAATTAGCCGACGAGTCACGCGGTTTTTCATTCCGAATCGACGCACCTCTCGATTTACGGTTCGACCCGTCAAGCGGATCGCCAGCGTCCGATTTGCTCCGACACATTCGCGAAGAAGATCTTGCAAACATCATTTACCAGTTCGGCGAAGAACGTTGCAGTCGCCGAATCGCCAAATTGATCGTTGAGACCCGTCGCGACCGGCCTATCACGACCACCAAGCAACTCCAGGACTTGATCCACAGGGCTATGCCCGGTTACAGCGGAAAAATCGACAGCGCTACACGTACATTCCAAGCTCTACGTATCGCTGTAAACCAAGAACTTGAGCATCTTGAGAAAGCTCTTCAAGTCCTCCCCGATTGTCTTCGTCCAGGCGGGCGATTGCTGATCATTAGTTTCCATTCACTTGAGGATCGTCTCGTGAAGAACGCATTTCGCGACGATCCCCGACTCAACCGACTTACGAAAAAACCCGTAGTGGCCGATTTTACAGAAACGAATTCGAACCCACGATCACGAAGCGCAAAAATGCGAGTCGCTGAACGAGTTTCATAACGATCGTCGTGATACCGGAATCAAACTTTGTCTAAAACTAACGACGAAGCAGGGCAGGGTCCTCCGACATTGCAGTCGGTGCCACACGCTCTTGGGAAGTGAACTCTGCCCAAACGGGATTGTGATCGGATAGCCTCTTTGCATCAGCCATTTCTAAGCCAAATACTTCGCGCATCCGTAATACACCACACCGACCGGTGTATTCGAATGTACTGTACTTGTCGACGACTATGTTGTCGTACAGTTTCGACTCTGCCGTATTGGTAGGCTGATCCAGGATCACCGGTTGCACACCAGGAATCACGGCCAATCGCCCGAATTTATTCGGTGCTGCATTAAAGTCCCCCGTCAACATCACATCGTCCTCATTTGCAGTCGACAGCTCAAACGCTCGCACGTTTTGATAGACGTCGGCCAAAACATTGACTTCGTTTTCCGCCAAATCGGGATCGGTGTGAATATTGATCAGTGTAAAACGAAATGGGTTCTGAGCATCAGTCGAGATGAATCGGGCTACGTAGGGCTCTCGATGGAGGAGGTCCGTAGAACCAACAGCATTCGAATTTTGCCGAGCCGAATTGCCATCGCCGACTGTATATGTTGCGTTCTGGTTCGAGACAACGCGCGAGGTGTCAAAGACGTACGCATATTGTTCTTTACTATTCGTTCGGCCTAATCGCTCACTAATGACGTAACTGTATTGCTGACCTTCGGCATTCACGTAATTAACTAGCTGCTGCAAGACACTGTCGTCCGTGCTGCGAATTTCTTGAATTGCAACGACATCAAACGTGCGGATGATCGCGGCAAGCCGTTGCATCACCCAAACGTCTTGCGCTTTTGTGACGCCAAAGACTTGAATATTGAACGTTGCGACCAGCAGGTTGCCGGGCGATTTGGCAGGAATGCCATTTTGCGGGAAACTCACCGTCTCCGCTTGCACATTCTCTGGCGTCGCAGTTGGCTGAAGATCGACTGGCAGCGGCACATCGCAACCGACAGTCATCGCACCTACCAATAGCGCAAACCAAACGGGAATAGCATTCCGTTTCATCCCAAGCCTCCTTGCCTAGGAAATCAATCCTATATTTGTTGAAAATGTGAGCTCTAGACGAAGGTTATTCCTTAACCTTTTTTGCTAGCCTCAGCTAAAACCATCTACGCCATCGCAGCTACCGGTCCCAGACTTGTGTTACCCCGCAACGATTGCAAAGCCATCTTGGTTTCGTTGCTCAGGTTCGACATTCGCCCCAAAGCCCAAACGGCTCGCTGCCGAACGTTCGCAGTCCGTTCTGAATCAATGGCCAGCTTGACTAGCGATGTTTGGCACTCGGAAACGTCGTCACCCAATCGACCAAGCAACGTTGCCGCCCAATAAGAAACATCCGCAGTGTCGCTAAACAATTGCGTTGCAAGCCATTCTGCATCATCTTTTCGCGGCGGTCCACAGTTTTCCAACGCCTCGGTAGCCCAATCGACTGTAGATTGATCTTCTGAACCGATCGACATCACCAAAGTCTTGATGTTCGCGATAGCTTGCTCTGAGTCATTCGCCCAAAGCTGCAACTGACTTACTTCAACAGTTGGCATTTTGATTCCCTGCGAAATTCTCTAAATTCGATTCCAGCTAAACGAGTGCCTAAAAAAACAAATTCCAACCATGAATTAGCAGTTGGAAAAACTCAGCACAAGGCGAATAACGCGCGTCCTGAAAATCGAAAAGAACCACAACCGTCAATTTTGCCCGTCCTCCTCGATCCTCAACCAAACAACTTACGATAACGAACTATGAAGACCATCATCGAGCCATTCCGAATCAAAGTCGTCGAGCCACTTAAATTCACCTCGCACGAACAACGCGAAGCGATTATTCGCAAAGCTGGCTTTAATCTTTTCCTCGTCCATTCCGAAGACGTTTTGATCGACTTGTTAACGGACAGCGGGACAGGAGCTATGAGTAGCCAACAATGGGCGGGTATCATGCAAGCCGACGAAAGTTATGCAGGCTCGCCCAGCTTCTATCGATTCGAACAGTCTTTGCGAGACGTAACGGGGTTTGCACATGTTTTGCCAACTCACCAAGGCCGCGCCAGCGAACGAATCTTGTTCGACTTGCTCGGGGGCCCTGGCAAAGTTGTCCCGAACAACGCGCATTTCGACACAACGCGCGCTAACATCGAAGCATCCGGTGCTCTTGCCGTCGACTTGCCCATCGAACACGCCCGCAATCCCCATGACCGGCATCCTTTCAAAGGCAACATGGATATTGCCCAACTCCGTCAATGCCTCCAAGAGCATGGCAAGGACTCGATTCCGGTCGTCATGTGTACCGTGACAAGCAACAGCATGGGCGGCCAACCCGTCAGCCTCGAAAACTTGCGGTCCATTCGCCAAGTCTGCGATGAATTCCAAGTCCCTTTTTTCCTAGACGCTTGCAGGTTTGCTGAAAACGCGTATTTCATCAAGTGCCGCGAACCGGGCCAACAGCATCGAAGTGTTCGTTCCATCGCGCGAGAAATGTTCGACTTGGCCGATGGTGCAACCATCAGCGCTAAGAAAGATGGCATGGTCAACATCGGTGGAGTTCTGCTGATCCGCGACGAAAAGCTTTTTCAGAATGCGAGTAACTTGTTAATCTTGACCGAAGGCTATGTCACGTACGGCGGGCTGGCGGGACGCGACTTGGAAGCGATGGCGCAGGGATTTCAAGAAGTACTGGACGAAGACTACCTTCATTATCGTGTACGATCGGCCGAGTACGTCGGTGAAAAGCTACTGTCGGCAGGCATTGGCATCGTCGAACCACCCGGCGGTCATGCCATCTATATAAATGCAACCGAATTCTGTCCGCATATTCCCCCAGAACAATTTCCCGGCCAATCTCTAGCTGTGGGAATGTATCGTCACGCAGGCATTCGAACCTGCGAAATCGGTTCCGTTATGTTCGGTGGCGGGGGGAAACGACCGACTCTAGAGCTTGTTCGACTGGCCATGCCTCGAAGAGTTTATACGCAATCGCATATGGATTACGTGTGCGAAGCAATCATTGAACTGCATGCGAAACGTGCCGAACTGCGGGGATTAAAAATTGTTTCCGAGCCGCCAACATTAAGGCACTTTACTGCGAAGTTTTCAGAGGTCGAATAAACTTGCGAAGTTTTCTCGAACGTGATAGACTCTCGTAGTGTTACTCATTCGGAAACGTGCTTTGATTTCTTTCCAATTAGCCTCACCGGCGTACTTTCGATTTCATTCGTACCGATTCCAATCTTAGTTTCCCCCATCGTCCAGCGTTGCATCGACAACGCTCCACAATGAATTCAGGAAAGCTTCGCAAGCAAATTGCGTGGGACGCCGCTCGTCTCATGTACACCCAACAAGAGTCAGAATACTTTCGAGCAAAGCAAAAAGCCGCTCGTCGAATCGCCCGAGGTTGGGTTAAGCCATCTGACCTACCAAGCAACGCAGAAATCCGTGACGAAGTGCTCGCCATGGCGCGTTTACTCGAAGGCGACAAACAACGCGAAAACCTTCGTGATATGAGGTTTTCTGCGCTTCGCATCATGAAACTCCTTCATCGTTTTCGCCCGCGACTGATTGGGTCCGTTCTCACAGGACATATCCATCACGCATCCGACATCGATCTGCATATCTTCTCCGATAGCGTCGAAGCCGTCGCCATGCTCCTCGAAGACGAAATGATGCAGTTTGACATCGAACGAAAACAAGTTCGCAAGGACGGTGAATC
>JANMNK010000125.1:0-15241 GCA_031373875.1 Pirellulaceae bacterium
CTGATCGACATTGGGACGGACTTGGGCGAACCGGGTCGCGAAGAAGATGAAACAATTTCGAGCGGCTGTTTGTCTGCGGTTGCGGGAGGCTATTCTTCGATTGCTTGCTCGGCAAATACAGAGCCCGCCATCGACACGGTCGCGAGCGTTCAGTTCATCCAACAGAAATCGCTCAAGGTCAATCAGTGCCGCGTTCATGTTATCGGCTGCGTTAGCAAAGACCGCCGTGGCGAAGAAATGGCGGAAATCGGCGCTCTGGTAGAGGCGGGCGCGGTTGCACTAAGCGACATGCCTCGGCCCATCGAAAACACGGCATTGCTCAAGCGTGCCCTTGAGTATTGCAGCATGTTCGATCGGCCGTTGCTCGATCATCCTGAACTGCTCTCGCTCACACGACACGGCGTGATGCATGAAGATATGACCCAGCTCGTGTTGGGATTGCCCCCCATGCCAGCCGAAGCCGAGGACCTAGCGACGGCACGCGATCTGCGACTGGTCGAGGCGACGGGTGGGCGACTGCATTTGACCAATATCTCAACGATTGGCAGTGTCGAATTGTGCCGACGTGCCAAGTCGCGAGGACTGCCATTTTCCGTCGGCCTGAACTCCGTCAACTTCCATTTGATGGACCAACTCCTTCGATCGTTTGACTCGAATTGCAAAGTGAACCCGCCGCTGAGATCGGCGGAGCACTTGGATGCTTGTGTTTCGGCGCTCGCCGATGGGACGATCGACGTGATCGCGACAGGTCACCGACCGTTTTCGGTAGAAAAGAAAATGCGGGAGCTCGATGCGGCTCCCTTTGGAATGATTTCCTTGGAAACGACGCTCTCGGCCGTAATTTCATTTTTGATTCGCCCTGGTTATCTGAACTGGTCGGACGCCATTTCCAAAATGACGTGCAATCCTGCCAAGGTGCTCGGACTGACTTCGGGAACATTATCCGTGGGGCAACCGGCGGATGTTGTTTTGATCGACCCAGGGTTGAAATGGAAAGTCGACGCCGAGGAGTTGTTGAGCAAGGCATCCAATACGCCGCTGAACGGACATGAATTGTTCGGCCGCTCGGTCATGCTCTTTGTCGACGGCAAACTCAAATTCACTCGGTTGGCGGTAGCAGTTTGAGGTGTGCGTAGGCTTGAGCGGTGACGCATCGGCCACGTGAAGTCCGAATGATATATTCGCTTCGCAACAGGAACGGCTCGACTTCGTCTTCTAAGGTGTCAGACGACACACTCATCGTGTGAGCGATGGCTTCGATTCCCGCAGGTCCGCCTCCGAATACTCGGATCAGTGTTTCCATATATCGACGGTCCTGGCGATCTAAACCTTTCTCGTCAATTCCTGTCATGGTCAGGGCTTTCCGGGCAACCTGTAGCGTGATGCGACCATCTGCGCGACTAGTAGCAAAGTCGCGCACCCACAGCAAACGATTGTTGGCAACACGTGGTGTGCCGCGTGAACGTGCGGCAATTTCCGCTGCCGCATCGGGTTCGAGGTCCACGCGTAACTTGGAGGCATTGCGGGTGAGGATTTCGATTAACTCGTTCGTTGTATAGTAGCCCAAATGCTGACGAATCTGGAATCGATCTCGCAAGGGACCGCTCAACATCCCTGCACGCGTGGTTGCGCCAATCAGTGTGAAGGGTTTGAGTTGGAGATTTAAGGTCCGTGCGTTAACACCTTCGCCGAGGATAATATCGATCCGATAATCTTCCATCGCGGTGTACATGTACTCTTCGACTGCCTTGGGCAATCGATGGATTTCGTCGATGAATAGGACGGAGTTTTCTTCCAAATTGGTGAGGTAAGGAATGAGTTCTTTGGGTGCTTTGAGGCCGGGACCACTGGCCATTTGCACCGACACGCCCATTTCTCGAGGCACGCACATGGCAAAGGTCGTTTTGCCCAACCCGGGTGGACCGTCGAACAAGATATGGCCGACGGGCTCGCGCCGACTTTTTGCGGCTTCCATAGCTATTTCGAGAACTTCAGCAACTTCTCGCTGGCCGACCATTTCGGCAATTCGCCGGGGTCGGAGTACAGATTCATTTTCGTCGCGTATCTCGCCCTTGATTGGGTCGACGGGATCATCATCCCCGCTATCTTCCGACAATATTTTTTCGCGGGCCATACATCATCCGTGTTCTTTGAAATCAGTCAAAAAGCGAACCCCTATGTTATCAGCACTAAACTGGCGAGGTAAAGGCTAGGTTTTCTTTGGGTTTATCGTCCATTTAGCCCGTGGCGTGGCGTAACCCCGAATGAGACCAGCGTCAAACGTCGACCGGGTCGGCAGGTATTAGCAGTTTGTCAAGGCGAATCGTCCAGCTCGATTCCGTAGCGCCGCATTTTTTCTCGAAGGGTCGCGCGATGCATTCCCAGTTTCTGTGCAGCAGCCGCACGGCTTCCTCGCGACGCATCGATCACGCCTCGCAATAGAACGGGTTCGACTTCCGCCATAAATCGATCGAACAAACCATCTTGCGGCCCCCCCTGCCCTTCGGACTCCAATTGCTTTTGAAGCCACTGTTGGACCATATCGGCCAAGGTAACTTGCTGTTGGTCAGCCGCTGTCGCAACCGTCACACGTTGGGCTTCGGGGAGATGATGAACCGTGATGACTTGTCCGCGAGCAAGCAGCGCTGCGTGCTCCAGTGTATTTCGTAATTCTCGGACGTTACCGCGCCAAGGCCTTCGTCGCAATTCGGCCATCGCGTCGGCATCCACTGCGGTTCGAGGATTTGCATAAGCGATCTTTGTTAAAAAATACTCGCACAGAAGCGGTAAATCGTCTAAGCGATCGCGAAGCGCGGGCAATTTAATTTCGAAAACAGCTAATCGAAAATACAAGTCCTCTCGGAACTGATTGGCTGCAATCCGTACCTGTAGATCCTGATTGGTTGCTGCCAAGATACGAACATCGCATTCGCGCGGACGAATTTCGCCCACGGGCGTGAATTCGCGTTGCTCCAAAACTCGGAGCAATTTGACTTGCTGAGGAAGCGGCAAATCGCCGATTTCGTCCAGCAGAACCGTGCCGCCTGCACTCACGGTAAATAAACCGTCTCGCTTTTCAACCGCACCCGTAAATGCGCCACGAACGTGCCCGAAAAGCTCGCTTTCGATCAGCGAGGGATTGAGTGCAGGCAATGCGATTGGTACGTACGGGCGAGTGCGACGCGAGCTGTTTTCGTGAATTGCGGACGCCACCAACTCCTTGCCAGTACCACTTTCTCCAGTAATCAAAACAGGCAGTTCGCTACGTGCAGCGAGAGCGATTCGTTTGAATACGTCTTGCATCGCCTCGGATCGACCGACAAGGGACGTTCGGTTGAGGGTCTCGGAAGTACTGAAAGGCTCGGCCGCATCCAAGTCCCGTTGGTGAGAAAGCGCATCTCGGATCACTTCGGCTGCATGATCAAGATCAAACGGCTTGGTCAAGTACTCGGTCACTTCGTTCTGGACAGCTTCGATCGCCGTTTCCAAATCGCCGAACGCAGTGATTAAAATGATTGGAATGGCACCAAGTTTTTCGCGTATTTTTGGAATGGCTTGCAACCCACTCATTCCAGGCAGCCGAACATCCAAGATGATCGCGTCGATTGTTTCGGTGTTGATCAACTGCAACGCATTTTCGGCGTTCGAGACCGTGACAACATCGTGCCCTTCGGCACGAAGTAATCTTTCTAAACTCCAACAAATGGAGGGTTCATCATCAACGACTAGTACTCGACTCATGCGTTCCTCGCAGTAACTGAGGCTGGCTCTCCGATGGGGATTTGCAAAGCGAAAATCGTCCAACCATCTTCGCGTTTCCAGCTAACTTTTCCGTGGACTCGATCGGCTGTCTGTTTTACCAAAGCCAGCCCCATACCAACACCCTCGGCTTTGGATGTCACAAACGGCTCAAACATGCGATCTTGGACTGTCGCGTTCGGGCCGGGGCCGTTATCTAGTACTTGGATATCGAGATTTCCTTGCTCCAAAGTTGAGCGCAACTGGACTTCGCCTCGATTCCCTGCGGCTTGGATCGCGTTCATGATTAGATTGAGAATAGCCGAACGAACAAGCTCTTGTCCGGGAATTTCCAGCGCATCGATGTCGATCGATCTTGCAATATCAAGCTTGACATGCAAATGGGCCGCTGTCGGTCCAGCCAAACCTGCTACATCTTCCAAGACGTCTCCAAAGTTCGATTTTCCCGCCTCGATTTGTTTGTCAGAAGCGACTTGCATCCAGCGTTGCAATTGATCTTCGGCCAATCGCAATTGACGAGTTGCAACGTCGGTCGCCTCGAGATCGCCGGATTTGCAAGTTTTTGCGTGCCATTGCACAGCCAAACGGGCTCCCGTCAACGTGTTGCGCAAATCGTGAGCTAGTCCACTGGCTAGCTGATGCACCAAACGCTCTCGTTCGGTCGCGTGAATTCTCCGTTCAAGCGATTGCAATTCATTTGCCATGTGATTGACGCTGGATGCCAAGTTCCATAGTTCATCGTTTGGACCGGCTAGCAAGATCGTCTCGTACTCGCCTTGGGCAATGCGACGAACCTGATCTTCGACGTCTCGGACTCGCTGCACCGTGCGGGCTGACAAGGCCCAGGCGACTAGCCCCAACCCAATGGCGGTTGCCGCGCCTGTGATTAATGGCAAAGTAGCCGCTTGTCGTTGCGTTTCACGTACGGACTCGGCGCGAACCAATATTCCTAACCAACGCGGCGATGATTCCGTGTCTTCCTTGAGGTTGGGATGATAACGAATCCAAGCCGCGTGAAACGGTTTCTTGGTTGCCAATTTCAGATCGTGCATCAACAGCGGCATGTCGCTAGCTGGCAGCGAGCTTTTAGGGATATATGCGTTCCCAAGCAAAATTGAATCGTCGGTCGAATGAATAACGCGTGCTTGGGTGTCAAGCAAAACGACATCGGTATCTGCCAGTAGGCTGATCGTTTCGAGGATTGGTGTGTTCAATGGAAATTTCGGACTTGATAACACCGCTGCAATTCCTCGCAGTCGGTGTTCCACTTCTTCGCGAGTTTGACGAATGGCAACCCACCAAGCTAGGCCGGTTACAATGGCGACCAAACAAATCGCGGTTCCAATGAAAGCAATGAACCATTGGTTTTGGAGTGATTTTCCCATGAACTAACAGGTCTGGGCCTGCACAGACCTTGCTCCTAAAGTTTCTATTGTACTAAACCGTACTTATGTCGATTTTGAGCCATCTTGGCTTTATGTCGAGTCGAATACGGACTTTTCCACGTTTAGTGATAAAAAATTGCATCAAAGGTCAGATCATTGCGTTGTCCTCATTCCAATAAATTCCCCGTTTCAACTATCATAGAGCCCAAGCATCCTTTTTCATCAATCCGATCCACGGTCAAAACTCGAACGGAGTGCCTAATTGTTGCTTCCACATCACCTAATCGCTAAGTCGAATGGTTCGAGGGCGTCGTCAAAGGCATTTACCTTAGTGGAACTGCTTGTAGTAATCGCCATCATCGGAATTTTGGTTGGTCTACTGCTGCCTGCCGTTCAAGCGGCTCGTGAGGCAGCCCGCCGGGTCCAATGTTCGAATAACCTCCGTCAAATCGCTTTGGCAACCTCGAATTATGTAAGCGCCATGAAATGCTTGCCGCCGGGATGCGTTGTGAATTACAACTGGCCGAATCAGACAAATAATGTTTCATTGGGAGTGCATGGGCGACTGTTGTCGTACCTCGAAATGAATCAACTCGCCTTGACGATCGACATGGGAGCTCCATGGGATACCCAGCAATCGATTCATAAAATCAAAATTCCGACGTACGCTTGCCCTAGCGATCCCAAAAGTGATCGGGTTCGCGACCCAGGCGGTGGGAAACCATTTCTGTATCCAACTAGTTACGGTTTCAACTACGGGCCGTGGTATGTGTTTGATCCGATCACGAAGATCCCCGGCGATGGGCTTTTCTACCCAAATAGTTTTATTGGGTTGCAACAGATAACCGATGGGCTTTCCCAAACGATATTAGTTGCCGAAGTGAAATCATGGACCTCCTATTTTCGAAATGGTGGCCCGGGTTCCACGATTATGCCCGAGAGAGTTTCGGATCTGGCTGCATTTGCGTCGAGCGGAACAGAATTCAAGGACACCGGTCATACAGAATGGCCCGATGGTCGCGTGCATCACACTGGCTTTACTTCCACTTTCCCGCCCAACACAAAAGTCTCCATTCCCTTTTCGGGAAAAGTTTATGATGCCGATTACAATTCTTGGCAAGAAGGAAAGAACGGTGAGCAGGGGCGACCGACATACGCCGTTGTCACTTCTCGAAGTTACCACCTGGGTATGGTTCATGCCGCGCTGGTCGATGGTAGTGTGCGAGCTTATTCAAACAACGTCAGCCAAAATACGTGGCGAGCTCTCAGCACTCGCGAGATGGCAGAAGTGTTCTCTACTCCAGAATAGATAAAACGCCATTCCCATCCCATTTGCTTGCCAGCCGCATTACAGCGGATCAGATACTTGACTCATTAATCCGAAGGGCGCAGCAGGCCACGGGGCACAACAGCGAACGCTTCCCATCAAGCGGGTACAATTCGTAGCGTGTATCCCCGTTTTTTGCAAATTCAGCTCGTTGTTCATGACTTCGCGTGGTTTGGAATAAACCTGCGCAATCCTCGTTCCATGTACGTTTTTTGTGTACGGGCAGAGGTTCCTTTTGCCGATTTTGCATAAAGTATTCACGATTCGAGCATGGAAATCGTAACATCGACTGGAAAAGGTTGTTTGCGGCTGTCGATCTCCTTAAACTGAACACCGGATCTACAAACTGGGGTTAGGCAAATTATCCCTTACGTGAGGCGGAAAACGTGCTCTCCATTTACGGACAACGAAAGCGATTATGCTCGGGAATGACTCGGCGCGAGTTGTTGACGATTGGATCGCTTGGATTGGGTGGCTTGACGATGCCCGATCTACTGCGAGTTGAAGCGGCGCAGGGCATTTCAAATTCGCGCAAGGCGATCATCATGATCTACTTGTGCGGCGCGCCGCCTCACCAAGATATGTTTGATTTGAAGATGGAGGCACCATCTGAAATTCGTGGCGAGTTCCGGCCGATTGACACGAACGTTCCGGGCATTCAAATCTGCGAGCACTTTCCGCACATGGCTCGCATCATGGACAAATTAATTCCGATCCGGACGGTCGTTGGTTCGCCTGATGGCGATCACAACTCATTCATCTGTTACACGGGGAGATCACCGCGGCTGGGACCCGGAAATTGGCCATCGATGGGAGCAACCTTGTCGAGATTACAAGGCGCTTCGTCGATCGAAGTCCCGCCATTCGTAGGTCTTTCGCCCAAGACGGGTCATCCGCCCTACGGGTCGCCGGGACATCCTGGATTTCTCGGTCAATCGCACAGCGCATTTCGTCCTTATGGCGAAGGGATGGCGGATTTAAAATTACAGGGCATAAGCGTCGAGCGTTTAGCTGACCGGCGTAGCTTGCTGACCAGTATGGATCGCATGCGAAGCGACTTGGATCGCTCTGGACTCATGCAAGGCCATGACGTATTTCGAAGCCAAGCCCTGGATTTGCTTACTTCCAGTAAACTGGCCGAAGCTCTCGATGTTTCTCGCGAGGATCCTAAAGTTCGCGAACGATACGGTCACGGCGATCCTAGGAACTACGGTGATGGTGCCCCTCGAAACTTGGAACACTTTCTCATTGCCAGACGACTTGTCGAAGCTGGTGTGCGCTGCGTCACGCTAAATTTTGGTCGGTGGGATTTCCACAGCGAAAATTTTTCCGAGTTCAAGAACACGCATGGTCCGCTATTTGATCAAGGCATGAGTGCTTTGGTCGAGGATTTGGCTGCTCGTGGTATGGACCAAGATGTTTCGGTGGTGGCATGGGGTGAGTTTGGTCGCACACCGATCATTAACAAAGATGCGGGCCGCGACCATTGGCCCCAAGTCGGGTGCGGACTGTTGGCTGGCGGGGGACTTCGCACCGGGCAAGTGATCGGCAAAACAGATCGCTTGGGCGGCGAGCCGGTCGAACGCCCCGTGCATTTTGGCGAAGTCTTTGCAACTCTGTACCATCAATTGGGCATCGATCCCAACGTCGTCACCGTCCCCGATTTTACAGGTCGCCCTCATTACCTGGTCGACAATCATCAACCGATGAAAGAACTAATCTAGAACGCGCTGGTCATTTATGCGTTTGAAAATAGGAGGGGCCAGTTACTGGGTACTGGCAGCAACAATGGCGATTAGCACCATGAACGAAATAACAATCGCGACAATCAACAAGATGACGAATAGCTTGTTGTAAGCAAATGGCGAAGAGCCAGCGACTTTGCCTGTTTGGCCGTTGATGAGGACTCGATAAGGTTGATCTTTGTAACGATAGACCATGATCCAAATAGGCAGCAGGAATGGGTCGCTTGTCATTCCTTCCACGCGAACATTCACTCGAACGTTGCGGCTTCGGCCTGGGAAGTAGGACATGCTTGCGGCCGTTTCCATGGCTTCGAGTTTGCTTTGGGCTAATGGACGAGCAAACTTTTTGGGAAGCCTAAACTCTTCGACGACGACGTTCTCCAAGTCAACCTTGTCGGGCGACACTCCCCGAGATAGGTCAAAAGGCGAAATCGATTCGACTTCTCCTGTCGCCAAAATGCTGCTGGCAGGAACGAGCAAACCGCGATACTGGCCTCGATGGTCCCCGCTGAGAGGATGCCAATCGCCACGCGCTCCGAAAGGTGCAGGGGAACTGTCACCTGACCAGTAAGTGTATGTGTTTGCAGAGAAAACCCAAAACGGAACGAATACTTGGGTGACTTCGCGAATCGCTGCTAGTTGAGCGGCATCGCCGGGCTTCCAAAAGCCGCGTCGCAACCATTCTCGGAGATTGGTTTCGACTTGACTGCGATCGATGGAAAAAGGAACTACTAAATTTGGCCTTAGGGTTCGCGAGTCGGTTCGCTGCGTCATTTTTTCGCTGCCGCAGAACGGGCAACGTAACGCTTTGGCCGAAGCGTCGTAACTCATCGAAGCACCGCAGGACTCACAGCGAAAACTGTGAAGGCTTGCTTGCTGTGTATGCGGCTTGTCGATGACGTCACTGGCCGCGCTCTCGGTACCGCAGGTACTGCAAAAGAGATCTTCTTCGTCCAGCATCGAACGGCAAATAGGACATTTTTGTCGAACCAGGGCTTCGCTCATGTTTTCGGTTTGGGAGTTAACTTCTGTTCTTGTATTAAAAATTTGCTGATTGCAAGACTAGTCCCGTGCATGTTGGCAAACGTGTTCGCGTTCAAGTCTATCCATTACTTAACATCATGATTCCCAGAACTAACAAACTCAGGATGATAATTACAACAATGGCGAAAACGGCAATGCGGGTCGCCGACAGTGGCTTGTCTCCCACGATCTTTCCGGTTTGTCCGTTGATCAGCAGTCGGTACAGTTTGTCGCGATAGTGATACGTCAAAATATGCACCGGCAACAGGATGAGGTCGGATCCACTGGATGTGAGTTCTGTCGAGACGTTGAGGTCTGCATTCGTATCGCCCGGTAGAAAAACCTGAATGTTGCGAACTTGTCGCTTGCGAAACTCTTGTTCTGCCACAGAAATTGCTTCGGTCGGTTCAATGGAATATTCTTCGCTCAACCAACCTGCAAGATAAAAAGGTCGATACCGAACAAGCGCGTTGAGGTCGAAAGGCTGAATCGATAGAGCTTCTTTTTGTGTAAGCCCGCGCGATGCCGAGACGAGGTAGCCGGAATAGTATTTGTGATATCTTCCCAACAAAGGCCACCATTCCGTTTCTTGCACTCGTCGAGTATGCGTCTGCGTATTCCCTTTTGAGTCCCTGGTCGTGTACGTTTCCGTTCGATACCAGTGTTCACCGATCCGAGCGGACCACTGACTTTCGGCGATCATCGTGAAGTGCCAAAACGGAAGATAGATCCCACGCTGCTTGTCCGACATGGCTTTCATTCGCAAATCGCCTGGACGGAACCAACCGTTGTTTGCCATCCAGCGTTCAAAAATCTCTTGAGCTTTCGTTTTGTCGATTGCAAATCCGATTACAAATTCTGGCTGCCGGCGCGAGTCATCTTGCGTGGGTTTGTCGACAACGAAATTCGAGTCGCAAAATGGGCAAGTATAACTGCGTTGTTCTTGGGAAGTTGCAAAATCCGCACCACAACTGTCGCAGTGAATCGTTTTAGTAAAGGATGGATGGTCGGGATTACTTGGCGCAACTTGGTCGTTAGTTTCTTGAGGAACCTCGAATGGGACGCCGCACGCGATGCAGAATCGTGAGCCGGGTTCTCGTGGCGTGCCACACGAACCACATTGCGTGATGGCGGCAGTTGCGGGGCGGTGATCAACGATTTCCGCTTCGATGATTTGTAGTTCTTCGTCCTGGGTGGCCACCACAGACCAACTGGCTCTAGGCGTGCTTAAGGACCGAAGTTTGGGTCGTTGGATCATCGAGCGATCAGTCCTATTAACAGTCAAGGCAATTCCGAAAAAACAGTCCTCGCACGCTTTGTTAACCAATGCTCACGGTGCGATTTTCGAGAAACAGCTTTCTGAAAAACAAGATTTTCTATTCTACCCGTTTTTCGAAAGTTATTCTTCGTTTCCCGTTTGTTTTCGATAGATCGCTTGAATCATGGATTCGCAATCCTTGAATTTCTTGCTACCCGCAAGGACTTGCTCGATCAAGCGGCGAGCCTCGACTTCGCTGTGTCCCAAAACGAGAAGTGCTTGGAAAGTTTCTTCGACAAGTCCGGGCGGTTGCGGTTCAACGCCTGGCGCGTCGCGACGAACGAGCAGTGCAAAGCGTGGCATCTTGCGGCGAAGCTTGGCAATTATTCGTTCGGCGGTCGCAGGGCCAACGCCCGGAAGCGCCGACAATCCTTTGGCGTCCTGTTGTTCGATGACCATAGCAATATCTTGGACCGGTTGAACCATTGCGCGAAGTGCTTTCTTGACGCCAACGCCGTCAACCGAGCAGAACAGTTCGAAGAACTCGCGCTCGATGGTTGTCAAAAAACCGACCAGACGCGGAGCCAGTTTGCCACCTTGAGCAGGGCTGCCTTCGATGTAGTGCACTGTAAAGAGCGAAATAGGTTTGCCGATTTGTCCCTGCAGATGGCGTCGTGTGTAATCGGGAATTCCGATTTCATATTCAAATGGTGGAATCGACAGCGTTGCCATTTCGTCATCTAGGGAAAGCAGCGTGCCTGTTATTTTTGTTATCACTCTTGTGTCCTAGTTCGTTGAATAAAATTAATTCGAAGTTCTTTATACGGTCAGCCCACTAATGCGTTTCGCAAAGCGAAGTAATGGCAGAGTGCGACCGCCAAGGCGTCGGCGACGTCGGGTGGCTCTGGCACAGTGGACAGACCAAGTTGTTGTTGAACGGCATATTGAACTTGGCTCTTGGGTGCACGACCGTTACCGGTGAGCGCCTTCTTGACGCGAGTTGGGAGATACGAATAAACAGCAAGACTCGATTGCGACGCGGCCAAGCAGAGCACTCCTCGTGCGTGACCCATCAAAATCGCTGTCCTGGGACGATCATAGTGCGAATAGATTTGCTCCATCGCCATCGCTTGAATGCCGGGGTGCGCGTGCAGGACCTCTTGAATGCCGCCATGCAGCTCGAGCAATCGTTGCTCCAAGGTCTTCTTTCGGTCGCATCGAATCACGCCAGCCTCAAGCAAACGGGGACTTCCTCGCCGCAAGTGCAGAACGCCGTAACCTGTTGTGCCAAGACCAGGGTCAACTCCCAAGACAAGCGGTTCGTTCGTCATGGTTGCCGCCGTTTGTCGGAAATCAGCTTTCCTTGCTTCGTTCCCATGTCGTCCCTTCCTTGAGATCCTGGATCGTGATCCTGAGGCCAGTCAATCCGTTTCGGATCGCGTCCGCCATTGCAAAATCCTTGTTTTTTCGAGCGGACGCACGCAGTTCGATAAGTAGTTTCATCAATCCATCCACGACCTCGGCTGCTTCCTCGCCCTGCCCTCCAGCTTTTGCCGGCTTTGCAAAAATGCCGAGGATTGACGATAGTTCGCGCAGGATCGACATGCCTTGGGTGAGAATTGCTAAGTTTGCCGGTGTACGTTGAGCTGAATCGTCGAGATTGCTTGTCTCTATAAAACGATTCATGCAGCGGGCTTGTTCAAACAAATCGCTGACCGCTCCGCCCGTATTGAAGTCATCATCCATTTTCGCCAAGAAGCTATCGCGCAGCCGAAGCATTTCGGTCAGAGTTGAATCGGGCGTCATAGGTGCTTGGAATTTAGAGCGACGATCATTCGAAGGCAAGGAATAGAATGTCGTGCCAGTCACGCGTTCGAACCGCTGAAACAAACGATAGAACGCTTCGAGCGCTGTCCCGGCTTCTTGTAGGGGTTCATCGCCGAAAACGCTTGTCGTTCGATAGTGCGTTCGCAAGAGGAAGAAACGAATTCGCTCTCCCGTGTGTTTTTCGATAAGCTGAGCGAGGCCCCCTGCCCCTTTGCTTCGCGATATCTTGCCCGAAACCTCCGCTTCGAGATTTTCCGAAGCGGATTCTTCGCGATCGTTGCGGCCACCGACTTTGCCAGACGCAGCGGCAGCTCGCATCAGGCCGTTGTGCATCCAGTATCGAACCATCGGTTGACCGTGGCAGCAGCGACTTTGGGCCAATTCGTTTTCGTGGTGTGGGAAGACCAAGTCCAGGCCGCCACCATGGATATCAAATGTCTTGCCCAGAATGCGGCGACTCATGGCAGAGCATTCAATATGCCAACCCGGTCGTCCTTTGCCCCAAGGGCTGTCCCAAGAGGGCTCGCCTTCTTTGGCTGACTTCCATAGGGCAAAGTCACCAGGAGAGCGTTTGCGTGAAGCGGCCTCGCCACCTTCGCCTTGCTGTGCGTCGGCAGTTCGATTGCTTAGCTGGCCATACTGCGGGTCGCGTGTGACGTCAAAGAAAACATCGCCGCCGCTGGCATACGCAAAACCGCGCTCGATCAACTCTTCTACAAAGCGAATGATTTCGTCCATGTTGTCGGTAGCGCGTGGCAAGTGATCGATTTGGTCAACGCGCAAAGCCGACAAGTTCGACAAATAGTCGGCCGTCATCTGCGTCGCGACTTGGAACATCGAAATGCCGCGACGACGACTCTCGCCGATGATCTTGTCGTCAACGTCAGTAATATTCACCACCCAAGTGACTTCGTATCCGCAATACGTCAGATAACGCTTGATCGTGTCGAATATGACTGGGCCGACCATGTGGCCGATGTGGGCTTCTTTGTAGACCGTGGGACCGCACAAATACATGCCAACTTTGCCGGGCTCAACTGTTTGAAAAGGTTCTTTGACTCGCGTCAGCGTGTTGTAAACGCGAAGCGAGGAAACGGGTGATTCGGTTTCTGAAGTGCTTTTCATTTTTGACGCAGTTGCCATGTTCTTCGATTCTTCCGATACGAACTGATAAAAATTGGGAAAGGCAGGTGAAAATTGCGTTCGCCCAGATCCGGGTAAACATCGCAAAGGGAATAATAGTGGCTACGTCGAAACAGAGCGATATTGTTTCAAAAAGCCCGAAAAATGCTACTTGGGGACTAAACCGGGGCGAATCCGCCACCAAGCCCAGCAAAATACGAATGAATTACCAGTTTTTTGGCGTATGCACAAGCGAATTTGATCGATCAGAGGGCTGGAATTTGATGAACTGGGAGACGTTTGGAAGTAACTTTGAATGAAACGTTGTCATTAGCAGGCAATCTAGGCAGTGCTTGAATGGACATAAAGTTTATGTTGTTTGGGAGGCAGACTAAAAAGGTGCTGTGACGTTTCGCGGCTTTGGTCGGAGGTGGGGAACTGGTCGGTTGAAGATTGGGGGGGAGGGTAACGGGTTGAAACCCGTTCTACGGGTGTTTTGCGACAAGGGCAATGCAGTGGACTTGGAGAAGCACGCCTTTTCCAACATCGCCAACTTGTTCTCCCGTTTTGCCTTTCAGGCCAACGCAGTCATCGGTAACGCCTAGCAATTCGGCGATTCGTGTTTTCATGGCGGTTTTGTTCGGTGCGATTTTGGGAGTTTCGGAATGGACGATACAATCCACGTTGATGACGGAGTAGCCCATGGCGCGCACGCTATCCATCGCGATCTGAAGCATTTCTGCGGAATCGCGATTTTTGTTCGCAGGGTCGGTATTGGGAAATAGTTGACCGATATCGTCAAGTCCCACTGCAGACAAAACGGCATCCGTAATGGCATGCAAGAGCGCGTCTGCATCCGAATGGCCAACCAAATGCGATCCGCAGTCGATCTGGATACCGCCTAGTTTCATTGTTCCGCCCGATTCCATTCGATGAGAATCGTAGCCGAGACCGACTCGCAGATTATTCATGGATGTTAATCCCAGAATCAAAAGTTCAACTCGTATAGTCTGTTGATAAGACTTTAACTTACCGTTCGTGGATGTGTTTGCCATACCACTCTTGATTCCGGTACCAATAAAAACAGCCGACTGAATGCGGGGGAAGCAAACAGTCGGCTGCTGCGGAAGCCATCAAAAGAGTTTAAAAGCAAATCAAGCAGACTTGGATCACATTGTTTCTTCTTTTGACAACTTAATATCCAAGGCAGTCATCCCCTTCGAAATTTCGACGGTAGTTACACTGCCCGAAGCTAAATGCTCCGGAATGTTTTTCCAGAAATCGCTACCCGCAGTTTCCGGAGGTCGAATCTCTACCGAGTACTTGCCGATTTCGGCTCCTTTTTTTCCCGTCGCATGAACGAGTTCAAAGCTGCCATCAGCTTGCAACGTGGCTATCGCTGTACCCGCTCCGCCCGACGCTGGAGAAAGCATTAAACGTGTGCCCTCGGGCAGTTTCGTACCGTCCACAAAGGAGGCCTTGCCGTTGACGGGAACGATTTCAAAGCGAGGACCGCCACACCCGGCGAGACTTAAGGCGACAACGCTGCAAAGAAGCCCGGCACAAAATTTGTTTGTTAGAAAATTCAAGATCTTTCACCTATTCAGAAGTAGGAAGACTACGTGCGTTTTTTAAAACCACTTCGCCATCAACAAGTGCTGGCAGCAGGCTGTGCCGCCAGCACGGTCTCAACTTTTTGGATCGATTCTTATAGACCTGCAGCACCTTCACCGTCGATTACTTCGCCCTGCTCTCTCGTGCCTAACGAGTAAACAGTTCGGAGGTTCATCGTTTC
>JANMNK010000173.1:0-2440 GCA_031373875.1 Pirellulaceae bacterium
AGATTTTTCCGTTTGACATTATCCCGCGAATCATTTCGGCGGACGAATGGAATCGCATTGAGAGCGGCCTCAAGCAACGTATCCGCGCGCTCAATATGTTTATCGACGATGTGTATCACGACCAGAAAATTGTTCGTGAGAATATCGTCCCCGCGTTTGTGCTGGAGACTTGTAAGGCTTATCGCGAATCCTGCTCGGGGATTAATCCGCCTCGCCGAGTCTGGTGCCATATCACGGGTACCGATCTCATTCGAGGTGGCGATGGAACAATTTATGTCCTGGAAGACAACCTGCGATGTCCCTCGGGTGTTTCTTACGTCCTGCAGAATCGTTTTGTTATGAAGCGAAGTTTCCCGTCGCTCTTCGACCTATCGCATGTACGGCCCATCGACGACTATCAAAGTCGACTTGTCCAACTGTTGCGCAAGATGGCTCCGAGGGAAAACGCCAATCCAACCATCGTCCTATTGACGCCCGGTGTTTTCAATAGCGCGTATTACGAACACAGTTTCTTGGCGCGGCAGATGGGTGTCGAGCTGGTCGAGGGCCGCGACATGGTCGTTCGCGATGGATTCGTTTACATGCGGACCACACGCGGACTTCGGCAAGTCGATGTCATCTACCGTCGAATCGACGACGATTTTCTAGACCCGAAAGTTTTTCGAGCCGACTCGATGCTGGGTATTCCCGGTTTGATGGACGTATATCGACGAGGCAACGTTGCTCTGGCCAATGCACCCGGCACCGGAGTAGCCGACGACAAAGCCATTTACGCTTTCGTTGGCGACATGATTCGGTTCTACCTCAGCGAAGAGCCTATCTTGCCAAATGTGCCGACGTACCTTTGCTACAAAGACGACGACTTGAAATATGTCCTCTCCAACTTGGACTCGATGGTCGTCAAGGCAGTCGGTGAGTCGGGTGGTTATGGCATGTTGGTGGGCCCCCAATCCACTGCCGAACAACGCAGCGAATTTGTCGCCAAAATCAAAGAGAATCCTCGAAACTACATCGCGCAACCCACGATTCAGTTGTCGCGAGTGCCGACTTTGATCGGCGATCATTTCGAAGGTCGACACGTCGACCTGCGTCCTTACATTTTGTATGACGGCGAAGATGTTTTCGTGTTGCCTGGCGGTTTGACGCGAGTCGCACTTCGCAATGGGTCGTTGGTCGTCAATTCTTCGCAAGGCGGCGGCAGCAAGGACTCGTGGGTAATTATCGAATCCCCGTCGAACAAGAACACGGCCCAAACAAATTCCAGCGAGCAATCCCAAACTCAAACTCAGTTCCAGTCCCAATCCCACTCAACGTAAACAACTAGGTCCGAGAATTTGGCCGTGAATTTCGATCGCAATGAAGGACTCTTGAAAACATGTTAAGCCGTGTGGCAGATTCGATTTACTGGATGAGTCGTTATATCGAACGCGCAGAGAATTTGGCGCGGTTCGTCGAAGTCACGTACGCCGTCATGCTCGACATGCCGCCTGGAACAGGCGAACAATGGTTGCCCTTGGTCAGTACCACGGGCGACGCTGAATGGTTCGAAGAACACTACGGTGATGCCACCAGTGAAAACGCGATCAAATTTTTAACCTTTGACACGCGATACCCAGGATCAATACTGTCTTCCCTTCAGTCGGCTCGTGAGAACGCTCGCAGCATCCGCGATACGATTCCATCCGAAGTTTGGGAGCAACTAAACCAGTTTTATCAGCGCGTTTTGGAAGCTTCGCGTTCGCCGCATGCCATATGGCAGTCGCCGCTGGATTTTTTCCAAGAAGTCAAAATGTCTAGCCACCAATTTAAAGGCGTGCTCGACGCGGCCATGAGCCACGGCGAAGGCTGGCACTTTGCCCAGGTCGGGCGATTCCTCGAACGTGCCGACAAGACCACGCGCATGGTTGACGTTCAGTATTACCGGTTGCTGCCGAATGTTCATGACGTAGGAACGCCTATCGACGACCTGCAATGGTCCGCTTTGCTACACAGCGTCAGCGGATTCGAAATGTACCGTCGTCAATACCATTTGATCATGCCGCAGAAGGTGATCAATTTCTTGCTGCTCGATCGATATTTTCCGCGAGCAGTCATGCACTGCATCGACTCGGCCAACGCGTCGTTACACGCGATTTCCGGTTGCCCGGTCGATTCATTCAGCAATCTAGCAGAACAAAAACTCGGTCGTCTTCGCAATGATCTGGCATTCATGCGGATCGAAGAGATCATCGGCATGGGCCTTCATCAGTTCATCGATAATCTGCAAAAGAAAATGAACGAAGTCGGCGGGTCCATCTTCACAACCTTCATCGCCATCTCCGCCGAACCTGAATACCAAACGATGCGATCCATCTAAAGCGCTCCATGCAAGCCAGAGGTAAAATAATATCCTGTGTCATGGCGAAAAGACCTGCATAGGAATTCGAACTAGGCTGGCTTC
>JANMNK010000180.1:0-3328 GCA_031373875.1 Pirellulaceae bacterium
CAGCACAGTTTATTGACGCCGAAGGACGGATTCCTTCTAAGTCTAACCGGTCTGCCCAATCTTTGGATACGACGGCAGAATCAATTTCTAAGCAAAACTGACTTATCTAACAAAGGTCCCACGATTTGTCGCCTTGACGCCTTTTCTTAGTCCGTCTGCATGTTTTGATTTTGAACAAATTCAACGCCCGCATTGTATTGCTCTGCGGCTGCCGCTGCTTTGACTTGGGAGTTGGCGAACGGATTTGTATATCCAGGATAATCGCCGAAGGAAATCCCCAACGCTTTTGCCGCGATCACCGTCGATCCACCGGGATCGACGGTCGACAACCGAGCAATGGCTTGTTCGATGGATATGCTGCGAATATCCGGAGGATCGTTATAAACCATTTCGCCAAAGCGACCTTCTTCGACTAAGCGAACTGCATGAGCGCCGAACTGTGTGGCAAGCACTCTGTCAAAGGCCGTCGGTCCGCCCCCTCGTTGCAAATGACCGAGCACCACGCATCGCGAATCGACTTGCATGCGTGCCTTGACCTCCGCCGCCACGATATCACCTAAGCCACCAAGTCGTGCTTGCTGATTTCCTTGGCCAACTTCCTGCATAACCAATCGTCCGCCGGGCAACTTGGCACCTTCAGCAACGACGATCAACGTAAAATGTTTGCCCATGTTGCGACGATGCGTGATCTTGGCGCAGACATTTTCAAAAGTCCAATCGATTTCGGGAATCAAGATGACGTCCCCACCTCCCGCAATTCCGGCGTAGAGCGCGATCCATCCGGCGTGACGCCCCATGACTTCTAATACCATCACGCGATTATGACTGGCCGCAGTCGTATGCAACCGATCTAATGCATCGGTCGCACAGGCGACTGCACTATCAAACCCAAAACTGTACGCAGTACACAACAAATCGTTGTCAATCGTCTTTGGAACTCCAACAACGGGAATGCCGTATTCGTGCAATTGCTGGGCGATTGCTAGCGAGCCATCGCCGCCGATGCAAACAAGTCCGTCAATACTCAAGTCTTGAAGATTGGTTTTAACCTCGGCCAACAATTTCGGATCGATCCGCAGTCGATCGGATTCACCGCAAGTTGCCCCGAAGCGGCCTTTATTCGTCGATCCCAAAATCGTACCACCACGCACTAAGATGCCAGCAGTATTTTGAAAATTCAGCGATACATAATGGACTGGATCGGCTAGCCCCTCAAAGCCATTCAAGAATCCAAATACTTCGTAACCCAAGTAATGCGCCGTTTTGACAACTCCGCGAATAACGGCATTCAAGCCCGGGCAGTCTCCACCGCTCGTCAATATTCCAATCCTGCGTCGCGAGTCTTCCATATGTTGATCCTGGATGCTATGAATTTTTTGGGCACTATGAATGTGATTACTGCAAAAACAAAAATGCATGCCCTCGGCCTTTTCCGTGAGACGCTTTTGATTCTGTGTTCGCTCCCGTTGCCAAGTGTCATTATCTTAGCGAGTTTATACGACAAGTATTTGTACTCTCCGCTGGCCAACTCGCAATTCCTTGGAACATGACTTAAACTGAACGGTTCGAAACCTCCCGCCGTTGTCAAGTTTGCGTAGTTGTCAAATGTAGGTAACCCCGTTATGCCAGTTCCCTTGTCCCGCCTGTCGACTTTTACAGCCATCATTTTCTCGCTCGCAATTACTGTCTGTCCCAAGTCGGGCATTGCTTGGGAAGAGAACAGTGCGAATATAACCGCCAAGAATTTGCCTTTCCAATGGGCCTGGTCTAACGACGATGTTGCCCAAGCTGGCGAAGGTTTTTGGCCTCAGTTTCGCGGACCAACAGGCGATGGTATTAGCCCGGCCAAAGACTTGCCTGTCGAATGGAGCGAAAACAAAAACATTGCGTGGAAAACTGAACTGGCCGGGCGAGGTTGGTCCTCGCCCGTTATCTGTGGCGACGAGATCTGGATGACGACGGCAACCGAAGATGGCAAACGCCAGTCCGTATTGGTTGTCGATCGCCGCACCGGTAAACTCAATCGCAACCAACTGGTATTCGAAAACGAGACCGCTCAACCCGACCATCACTCAACAAACAGTTACGCATCGCCAACGCCGGTTCTTGACGCGCAAAATGCCTACGTTCATTTCGGCGCATACGGAACAGCAGCCATCTCGCGCAAGTCGGGCGAAGTCATTTGGCAGCGTCGGGATTTGCCGTGTAACCATTTTCGCGGCCCCGGCAGTTCACCCATTCTGTACGGCGACTTGTTGATTTTTCATATGGATGGATTTGACCATCAGTACATCGTTGCGTTAAACAAACACACCGGCAAGACCGTTTGGAACTCGCCTCGAAAAATCGAATACGGAACTGACAATGGCGATTTCTACAAGGCTTTCGCAACACCAACGCTCATCCAAGTCGGCGATAACGTACAACTGATCAGCCCCACATCCAAAGCAACTTTGGCACTGGACCCCGCGACTGGCAAAGAATTGTGGCGGGTGATGTACGAAGAATTCTCCGCCACCGCAAAACCGCTCTTTGACGGAAAACGCCTCTACCTCAACAGCGGCTTCAGTAAAGCACGCTTGATGGCGGTTCGTCCCGATGGAGCAGGTGACGTAACAGCCACGCACATCGACTGGAACATTGATCGAGGCATCGGCAGCAAGCCTTCGCAGTTGCTGCACAAAGATTGGATATTCAACGTCCTCGATTCGGGAGTTGCAAGCTGCATTCGCAAATCGGACGGCGAAGTTATCTGGCAAGAACGTCTAGGCGGCGATTTCAGCGCGTCGCCTATTATGGCCGACGGAAAGATCTATTTGTTCGATCATGACGGCAAAGGATATGTATTTGCTGCGAATGACCAAGGCAAATTGCTTGCCACCAACCAACTCGACTCAGGCTGCATGTCCTCACCAGCCGCCGTCGGGAAATGCCTCTACGTGCGAACTCGAACCCACATCTATTGCTTGTCGCAAAAATAGCGGATCGCCATCGGCCCCCGATCAAGCAATCCCATCGCGTACCCCTTTCCCCGTCGGAAAGATTGTTCCCACGCCGGAAGAACAATTTCCACCAACTGAGTCCATCTTTCCCTCCCTGAAATCCTTTTTCCCCCTCTCCCCGCGGATCACCTCTGCGTAACCAAAATATTTCATTGCGGGGAGCAGGGGGTTAGGGGGTGAGGGGAAACCAAAATTCCCAAATACCATTTCTCGCCGACCACTCCAGCCGCTTTTACGTCCTCGAATATGACTCACGATCGAGTACGAGTACGAGTACCGTTTCACTGAGTACGAGTAGGATTTTCAAACGATCGAAACCGGCGATC
>JANMNK010000185.1:0-7713 GCA_031373875.1 Pirellulaceae bacterium
GCCACGCTTCGGTAATTGTTTCATTTGAAATATTTAGAAATCGTACCGAAATCATTAAGGCAACCGCCGGGCATTATGAGCGTCAAAATTTGCGACTTGCAAATTCGACGAAACCCCAGTCTGGCGGCACCAAAAACAAAAATCGGGCCGTAGCGCAGCCTGGCTAGCGCGCTACCTTGGGGTGGTAGAGGTCGTGGGTTCGAATCCCGCCGGCCCGATTTTCTTTGCTTTCGGTTTGATGGAAGCCGTAACGGATGCTCTTGGTTTTTCTGTGAAGGGCTGGCTTGGGAAATGGGTCGCTGATCGAATTGGAATTCCTGGCTGGCCGAAAAATTTAATGAGACGAGTTCCGGTCAGCGATCGATAACCGGTACTCAGAGATTTTCGGACGAGAAAAAATAGCGAAAGGAATTTAGGATGATTCTCGCCGCCAAAGTAGAAATCATTGAGGGACTTGCTTCCGGGTGGGGAAATTGGCAGTTAGCGGGGAGCACTTGGACGCTTTGACAACGAAGGCGTGTCGTTGGTTATGATATTGGGTGTGTATACCAAAGCGGACCAAATCAACGAGTTAAGGAAATGAGTGAATCCAGCACGATGTCACGCTTGCTTCTGTTAATGCTCGTTGGCTTTGGACTTTTTGAGAACTCGCAACTGTTGGCTGCACCGCCAAATATTATATTGTTCCTTGCTGATGACCTTGGGCAACGCGATCTTGGTTGCTATGGAAGCTCGTTTTACGAGACACCGCATCTCGATCGGCTTGCACAGGAAGGAGCGAAGTTCACAAATGCGTACGCCGCTTGTCCGGTCTGTTCGCCGACGCGGGCTAGCATCTTGTCGGGACAGTGGCCGCAGCGGACTGGCATCACGGACTACATCGGTGCGCCGCTGAAACCCGAAGACTGGAAACGAAACACGAAACTGCTTCCTGCGCCCTATGCAGATCGCTTGGCGCTTGACACCCCGACTCTGGCAAAGTCGCTGAAGCGAGCAGGCTATGCGACTTTCTTCGCTGGCAAGTGGCATCTGGGACCCGAAGGCTGGTGGCCGGAAAATCAAGGATTCGATTTCAACTTCGGCGGCATCGACCGCGGTGGACCTTATGGTGGCAACAAGTATTTCTCACCCTATGGCATCCCTCGGTTGACCGATGGTCCAGCGGGAGAGCACTTGCCTGATCGACTAGCGACCGAGGCAGTGCAGTTCATCGACGACAACAAAGACCGCCCGTTCTTTGCCTACTTTTCGTTCTACGATGTCCACACGCCGCTGATAGCCCGCGAAGATTTACGGAAGAAGTATGAAGCCAAGCGAACGCGGCTGGGCCTTACCACTGAGTGGGGTCGTGAACACGAACGCGACGTACGACTCGTGCAAGATCATGCCGTCTACGCGGCCATGGTCGAAGCGATGGATCTCGCTGTGGGCAGGGTACTAGACAAAATCGATGAACTTGGGCTAGCCGAAAACACGCTGGTTATCTTTACCAGCGACAACGGGGGGCTATCAACGAGCGAAGGCTGGCCGACGTCGAACCTACCGCTGCGAGGTGGCAAAGGTTGGATGTACGAAGGAGGCATTCGCGAACCGCTGCTTGTCCGTTGGCCTTCGGTAACGACCGCTGGTCAAGTCATCCACACGCCCGTGAGCAGTCCAGATTTTTTCCCGACGTTGCTCGACGCGGCAGGTATGAAACCGCAACCGGCCCAGACGCTCGACGGTGTGAGTTTGTTGCCTATATTAAAAGGCGAATCGTTGCCAGAGCGAGCGTTGTATTGGCATTATCCGCATTATGGAAATCAAGGTGGCGCACCGGCTGCAGCGATTCGTCGAGGCGATTGGAAACTGATCGAGTGGTTTGAAGACAACCGCGTCGAACTGTTTAACCTGGACGCGGACATCAGCGAAGCGAACGATCTCGCCACGAGTGAGCCCGAGCGAGTGGCCAAGCTCCGTGAAGAACTGCACGCTTGGCAGAAAGAAGTCGGAGCGAAATTGCCGCTTAGGAATCCAGATTACGATGAAACTAAACCAAGCGGCCGAGCCTCAAAAAGGAATGCGAATCCGTGAAACCGATATTGACGCAAACTTTCGTAAGCTTCTTTCTTAAACTGGCAGGGGTTTGCGCCTCATTTACGCTGACAGCCTTGTCGACTAATGCTGCAGAGCGGCCAAACATCATCGTCATCATGGCCGATGACCTTGGTTATGGTGACCTTTCATGCTACGGTGCCACGGCGGTCCAGACGCCTGCGATCGATCAACTAGCTAATGATGGCGTGCGATTTACGAGCGGTTATTGTTCTGCATCGACGTGTACCCCCACGCGGTTTTCAATGCTTACTGGCACGTATGCTTTCAGGCAAAAGGGCACGGGCATCGCTCCGCCCAGTGGCCCTGCAATCATCAAGCCGGGTACCGAGACCTTGCCAACAATCCTCAAGCGTTCGGGATACGCGACGGCCGTTATCGGCAAATGGCACCTGGGACTTGGCGATCCAGCGCCCAATTGGAACGAGGAACTCAAACCTGGTCCGCTTGAGATCGGTTTCGATCATTGTTTTCTGTTGCCGACGACCAACGATCGTGTGCCGCAAGTGTTTGTCGAAGATCATCCCGTGAAGGGGCTTGATCCGTTAGATCCGTTGTGGGTCGGCGATAAGATTCCTTCTGACGATCATCCGACTGGTATTTCTCATCGTCAAACACTCAAAATGGACTGGTCGCACGGTCACAATCAAACAATCCATAACGGCATCGGTCGCATCGGTTTTTATACTGGAGGAATGAAAGCGAGATTTCGCGATGAAGACTTGGCGGATACCTGGGTTGCAGAATCGAGTCGATGGATTGAACAGAATAAAGACCATCCATTTTTCCTCTTCTTCGCATCGCACGACATTCACGTTCCACGGGTCGCACATGAGAGATTCCAAGGCAAAACGACACTTGGACCACGCGGTGACTGCATTGTGCAACTTGACTGGTGTGTCGGTGAGTTGATGAAGACTCTTGACCGGCTGCATCTCGCGGAAAACACGCTCGTTGTGTTCTGTTCCGATAATGGCCCGGTGCTTGACGACGGTTATCGAGACGACGCGGTGGAAAAACTTGGCGACCACAAACCCGCCGGTCCCTATCGTGGCGGTAAATACAGCGTCTGGGAAGGAGGAACACGCACTCCGTTCATTACCCGATGGAAAGGTCGAATTGAACCGGGAGTTTCGGACGAAGTTGTCTGCACGATCGATTTTGCAGCAAGCTTTGCGGCGATCACGGGTCAGTCGATTGCGGCGAACGGTTGCCTTGATAGCTTTGATGTATCCACCGCGTTGCTGGGGGCGCCTGGAGCCAAAGGGCGCGACCGTTTGCTTCAGCAAGATAACGGCAGTGGCAACTTCGGTTTGCGCGTCGGAGATTGGAAGCTTGTGCGACTGGAGAAACGAGGCAAGTCGCAAGCGGTGGTGAGCAAAGACGACCGCTCCCTGCCGGGTAACAAGCATACGCTGTATCAACTCAGCAGTGATCCCGGCGAAACGAATGACGTCTCGGCCGCTCATCCCGCGGTGCTCGCGCGGCTGACGTCGCAACTCGACAAACTGATCAACGATGGCCGCAGCCGGACAGCGGATTAGCGTTAACCTTTTCAATTTCCTTCTTAATTGGATAGTTTGGCAAATGCGGGATCAGCGGAAATTGCAATAGATTGCCGGGGAAGAGATGGCAATGCATCCGCACGGATAAAACGCCTAGCGTTGGCAACATCTGCTCCTTTGTCTTAGCACAATGGCAGATCACTCTTCCATTTTGGACGTATTCCATTCGTCAAAAACTTCCTCGGGGCTACTCAGGAGATATTCTCTGAATGGGCCCAGATTATCCCAGTCAGTTTCTTTGTTCTTTTCTCGGGCAACGTTTATCTTCAAATTGGGATATTTGTTGATTGCGTTGGCCAAGTTTGGGTCGAGCATTTGTATATCGGAAACGTAGAGTTTGCAATTGTCGCCGGCAAGACATGGCAGCAAGGCGGCGATTTCTCCTTCGAATTGACGAACATCCAGTTCGCGGGCATCAACGTGTTCGGCGATCCATTGGGCGGCATCGTCGTCGATGGTGGATCCTTCAAGGATAAATTTGTCTATTTGAATCTGCGACTCATCGATCAAGTTATTCGCGATCAAGTCACCCTCGGTAGACATCACTACAGATGTAAACCAACATCCCTCCATTGAATTAGTCGCTTGGAGTTTGGTAAAGCTAGCCGCATCGATTTGGCCACCGGACCATCTGACCTTGTGAATGCCTAACTCATACAAGTCCCGAGTCAAATTTGGGTCGAAACGTCTTTCTTGAAATGTTATCGTCTTCAATGTTTCACGATGTTGTTGAACAAAATCTCGAATATCCCTTTCGGCAAAATTACCCTTCAACTCGACTTCCGTAAGTAGGTTCCAACCGCGACAATTTCCCTCAAGAGTACCGCACAGCTCCTCGTTGTCGAAAGCCGCGGACTTGATTTGTGTCGAACCTAAACAAGAAATTTTGAAGTCTTCTTTGTATAGCCATTCCAATGGAGAACAATACGACAGACTAGGCAAGTTAACTAATTCCAGTTCACCTTCTGGCACAGCCCCCGAGTGAATCTCGCGGAGTTTGGGGCAATTGAGAAATTGCAATTGGGACGGCCGCTGCTCGACATTTAAATTTATCAGAACGTCCGTGAAGCTGAGGCCAAGGGAGCAAGACGAAGGAGGGATCTCTCCATTGATCGAGTAAAAACAAACTTGGGTGAGGTTCGGACGATCCCGAATGACAAGTTGCGGGGCGTCTATATTGACGCTTAGAGTTGTCAATTTGGAAGCTTCGTCCAAAAGGCGGTGAACCAGTGCTTCAGTTAACGGTGCGTTCGAATCATAGGCTTCTACAGAGGCGAGCTGTTCTCGGGACAGTGGTAACCAATTGGTGTTGACCATGCGTTCTTTTATATCGGAATCACGCGATTTGCTTTCTATAATTTCCGACGGCGGTTCCTGCCAGGTCAGACCAATCTGTTGCAGGCCCAAGGGTAGTTCGGACGCTAGTCGCTCGACATCGGGTGCGTCGATTTCGAGACCGCCACCTAACACCCTGTCTGGCAATCGATCCAGGAATTCAATCATGCGTTTCTCGATTTGATTCGCACGGTCGATTAAACTAAGTTGTGATTCGGATTCCGAGTCAGATGTAGGGAAATTCAGCCGTGAATCGGATCGCAATCGCAAGCTGTCGCCGGGACGAATGGTTTCCAGTCTATGAACCGAATCTGGCCGGAAAACTAGATCCCCATTCATCTTCAAAACGGGACAATTGGTGATTTTGGAACTAGAGCACGTGATCCATGCGTCTTCTACATTTGTCTCAAAGAAGTTGTCTTGGGCAGACCATGTGCGGATATGACGGAGACTAGGCAGTTCGTCTAGTTGTAATGAAAGATCGTCATCGTAGGCCAAACTTAATGTTTCCAGGTTGGGAAGATTAGACAACTCAAGAAAATATTCATTTGTCATTGAGCCAGGGTATTCGATTTGTCCAACGCGGAATGGGTCGTCAACACGCTCATCAGCGTCAGAGTTTGCTGGTGACGTTGGCAACGAAAAACTTTCGTGATTGGCTGACACGACAATCTCTCGTAAGCTTGGATGTCCCGGCAAGCTATTGCGAATCTCATCGAACGTCGAATAGCAGACACCTAACAATTGCAGGTTCTCGCTCTCGCTGACCGACCTAAAATTCAATTCGCTTCCTGAGTCGTCAGAATGATTTTCAAATTGCGTTAGATTAGGCAGTGATCGGAAGAAGTCTTGCGGGATCTCCTTTATGTTGCAATGTACAAAACGGAGCGCCCGAAGACTTTTATGAAGTTTGATCCAGTTTAGGAGTTCGGCGTCGACAAGACAATTCGATAGTTCCAGCGTTCGCAGCAATGGGAAAGTTGGTTCTTGCTTTGTAATGCGTTGGACCCCAGTGTTTTGCATTGCACTCGGCGTAGAAATCTTGTCCTCGGAAATGGAATAGGGCGTGTTGGTCTCACTTCCGTTTACACAAATCCGCTCGACGAGAGGATTCTTGACCGTTTTCAAAATTGATTGGTAAGTTTGCGATGGCTGGCACTCGACTGTTTCTTCAGCGTCAATGTACGCATAGTTGAACCAACTTGTTGGCAGTGGCCACGAGGTGACCAAGTTCCTACCGATCCATATCCGCGTTGTTCCATATTTTGCAACGGAATCAGTCGACCGAGCCCAGTTCTCATTGAACTGGAATACAGCTTTACGTTCGGCCGACCACGCTGTAAACATCGCCAGCAAGGATGTCACGATGATCAAGTCCAGTAGACCAATCTTTCGGCTACTTGGCATTCGCACTTGCCAAGCTTTGTACAGCAGCAGGCCCATTACGCTACCACAGAGAATCAAATCGATAAGTAAAACTGTTAAGGAAAACCATTGTCGATGTTCTGGTGTTTCTGCATGTAGATCAACGGCGTAAAAGTATCGCTTGGGGAAACCACCAATGAGAGCGGTGGTCGGGGTATTCGAATCGATCTGCGGACGTGTGTAAAACAAGTACGTGGCTTGTCCGGCTTGCACGCCAGCATTCAACTCGTAAATCGTTGGCCAGTTCCAGTTTGCCAGCGATATGACCGCGACGATTGAGAGTGCCATGCGCAAAGTGATAAAACTGCGTAGCCGGAGAGGAGTTACTGTAGTTTGCGCAACCGGATTACTTGGGCTGTGTCTTGGCAATTCGCGGTCTATATCATTCATTGCATTACCCAGTTTTATGCCGTTTTCTTGGGTTGAGCGGCCGAGTTCATTATCGAAGCATATCGTCGTGAATGCAATCATAGCGTTGATGAGAAGAGGGTGGAATGATTTTGAGGTGCGCGTCCGATGGCGCAGGGCGATCTTTTTCCTTTGCAAAAAGAACCACTTGCACCTCGTTGTGCTTCGGGCCTTTTTTGGTGGCCGGTGTGTCGAACGTTTTCAGCCTAGTGAATTCTCCAATGCAAATATCACTGCATTTGGAGCAAAGAAGTTTGAAAAAGCAGCGATTTGTTTTCGCACCGCTACCAAAATACTCGGCAAATACCGTGCATGTTGGTCAGGTACCATAGCCAGCGAGACTCATTCGCTGCAGCGTGATGCGCCAAGAGAAATGTATGGCTACATACCGCTAAATTCTAACAATCAAACGCATGAGGATTCGGCAATCCTGAAAATGATGCCAAGTGCACGCTCGCATCGGAAATGGAAGTGCAACTTGCCACAAGTATTCATGGCCAAGTGGACAAATAGCTAAATTGTGGGCTAAAATTATCGAATACAGTTTCAGCTTCCATGAAGCCAAAGGTATCTTAGAACTGTTCGATTTGATATCTTCGCCCGGGCTCCGCGGTCGAATAGGTTAATCGTTGGACGGCAGCGTATCTGAGCAGTGTTCAATGCGAAACTTGGCGAATGTATTTTGGTGACGATCATTGAAAAATATCGATACGAACTTGTTATTGGCGATTGTTAGGTTGCGCGCTCATGTCTAAGCCTGCTTCAAAAAAGAACTCTCCTGCACCTGCGGCGAAGCAACCTGCTGCAAATCAATCCGCTTCCAAACGCTGGTTGAATCTGATGGGTGTCGCTGTTGCGATCACGGTGATCGTGCTGCTGATTTCAC
>JANMNK010000191.1:0-5431 GCA_031373875.1 Pirellulaceae bacterium
CCAGCAGCCATTAACGCACGTCCCTCGAGCTGCTCGGTCCGAAGTACTCTTCCTATTTGTTTCCGTCGCCCTGGCATTTCCCTCCGCCGGTGCATGGTTCTTGCCATTTTCGACAGGCGACTTGTTGTAGAAGTCGTAAAACAGTTGGTGAACCGATTAAGCAGAAAGTTCAACATGATTTCGGGTCCTGGTGAAAAACGTGGGGTATAAATCGAGCGGGCTTTAGCAGACGTTCGGGCACGAACAACTTGCCTAATCTGCTAATCGCAAGCAGACGCGATCTCACGACGCAACAATCTGAAATTTTTTTGAACATTTTCTATTCAGTGCGAGCGGTCTATGAGCGAAAATGGGAATATCTAAGCAGAATTGGTCTTACATCGGTTTAACCTTTTAATGCACGCATCACGTACCGACGAGCTTTCTAACTGGATCCTCAAGTTGCAATCGGGTGACGATTCGGCTCGCGATGACTTGCTGCACGCCGCCAACGACCGCCTTCACCGGTTGACAAGCAAGATGCTCAAGGATTTCCCTGGCGTTCGACGTTGGGAAAATACCGACGACGTTTACCAAAACGCCGCGATGCGACTTCATCAAGCTCTCAAATCCACGACCTTTCCAAGTGTTGCAGACTTCATACGATTCGCGTCGGTCCTGATTCGACGCGAATTGATCGACCTCAGTCGCCATTATCAAGGGCCACATGGACTGGGAGCCAATCAAGCCAAAAGCGTCGCGAGAACCGATTCCTACAGCACCGATTGCTTCAATCCAGGAACCGACACGCATGAACCCCAACAGTTGGCCGCTTGGACGGAATTCCATCAGAAAATCGAACTGTTAGATGAAGAGGAGCGAGCAATGTTCGATCTGCTGTGGTATCAAGAACTGACGCAAGTCGACGCGGCTGCTATCCTCGGAATATCTGAACGGACCGTTCAACGTCGCTGGCAACAAGCTCGGATTCACTTGCATGAACTGCTTGAAGGAAATCTTCCGGATCTAGCCTAGGATGTGACTCTTATGACCGACGACGATGTGATATCGGACCTGCTCGATCGTTGGGAATCCGCTTGGCAATCGGGAATCGACATCGATGCCCATGCATTGTGTTCCGACCACCCGCAACTTGTCCAACTGGTACAGCAGCGCGTCCAAGTGCTCAAAGCCATGAACCGGGTTCTCGATATCCGACCATCGACAGACGAAAACAACTCTCTCGCAGGCAACACTTGGCCTAAACTTGCCACTCGGCACACGGATCGCGAAGTCGGGACAATTTCAACTTTGTCGGACTATCGCGTCATTCGATCACACGCTCGTGGCGGACTTGGCGAAGTTCTCGTTGCATTCGATAGCCGACTTTCTCGCGAAGTTGCTTTAAAGGTAATCCAAGCTCCTTTCGATCGCGACCCTCAACGCTGCAAACGATTTCTTCGCGAAGCGGAAATTACAAGCCGATTAGAACACCCAGGAATTGTCCCCGTTCATGGAGTAGGCCAAGACGCGCAAGGACGACCTTGCTATACGATGCGATTTATCCACGGCGAGACCTTGCAGGCCGAGATTGACAAATACCATTCGTCAAGACTCAAGAATTCTGCTTCGGAAAATAAACTGGCTCTGCGGCATTTGCTACAACGATTCGTCTCCGTTTGCAACACAATTGGCTTTGCACACAGCCGAGGAATCATTCACCGCGACATCAAACCGAGCAACATTATCTTAGGAGGATTCTCGGAAACGCTGGTCGTAGATTGGGGAATCGCCAAGGACATCAACCAATCGCCCGAACAGCAGGAGGTTGTAAGCGGTGCGTCGGAAACGATGACCTTGGACATGCCTACAGAGACATCGCAATCCAAGAGTGATGAAATGCTGACTCGGCACGGCGGTATCCTTGGCACCCCCGCTTTCATGAGCCCAGAACAAGCATCGGCTACCGCGATGCTGACTGCTGCAAGCGATATCTATAGCCTCGGAGCGACGCTTTACACAATACTTACCGGCCAACCACCCGTTTCCGGCAATAACGTCGCTAAAGTGCTGGAACAAGTTCGAACGGGAGCAATTGCGCCCGCGCGGCAAATCGTCCGCTCCGTCCCCATACCGCTCGAAGCGATTTGCCAAAAAGCAATGCACTTGTCCGCAGTCAATCGTTATGCGACAGCGTTGGAATTGTCCGCCGATGTTGATCGTTGGCTAGCTGACGAACCTGTCTCGGTTCACCGCGAGAAATTGCTCGACCGCTCTTTGCGATGGATTCGCCGGCATCGCGCGATTGCCGCCACGGTTACAGCGGCTTCGGTGATTACTTTGATTAGCCTCTTGATCCAAGTTGTTCTGATTTCGCAATCGAACAAAAAACTGCTTTTTGCGAACCAACGCGAAACGACGGCGAAGACCGAAGCTATAAAACAATCGCGATTAGCTGAACAAAGCGCCAAGCTTGCCGATGAACAAAGTGCTTTGGCATTGTCCATTTTGCAAGAAGTCATTCAAGATGTGCAGCGGGACTTGCGAAACACGCCGACGGCCCAACCGGTTCGGAAAGCGATCCTTAAGAAAAGTATGGAGGGCCTTTCGAAAGTCTCCGCCAGTGTTGAGAAGCGGCCCCAGGTCGATCGCAACTTGATGTTAGCCTATCGTGATCTCGGAGATGTTTTTTTGATGATCGGCAGCGACACTGGCTTGGGCGGTTCTCAGGAAGCAAATAAACATTTAACATCCGCATTACAGATTGCCGAAAAACTCGTCGCAGAAAAGCCGCACGACCGACAAGCTTGCATCGATCTTTCCAATGTCCTCTCACGTATGAGTTTGCTTGTTTCGCAACTTTCTACGGCCCAAGAATCCGAAAGCTATCTGCTGAGAGATCTGGACCTTTGCGAAAAGCTTGTATCCGAATTTCCGGACGATAGTGAGTCGAAAACTCGTTTGATTAATGCGGCCAATCTACTCGGCGACCATTACTTTAAAAATCGCTCGCTGGACCAAGCGTCCAAGAATTATGAATTGGCGTTGGCTACCGTGGAGCAGATGATTGCGGCCAATTCGCCGCACCAGGATTTGATTCGAAATCGGGAGATATCACTTAACAATGTCGGTGCCCTCCGGGTTCGGCAAGGTCGCTTCGCAGATGCTTTGAAAAATTACGCTTTGTCAATTACGTCGGCACGTTCCCGATATCAACAAAGCCCCGATGATCCAACCGTGCAACACGAACTAGCATTTGTTCTCAATTCTGCGGGGGATGCATACAAGTCGAAAGGCGAAATCGCGCTGGCGGAACCTTATATTCGCGAAGCATTCCAAATCTTGGAAAAGCGCTTTCAAAACGATCCGACGAACTTTCGTGTCGAACGCGATCTCATGCGTGGGCAAGAGAAACTTGGCGATTTGCTGCTCAAACTTGACAAGCTTGATGAAGCAGAACAACATTACCAATCCATGTTGACCATTTGCGAAAAGCTTTCTGCCGCTGACCCTCAAAATCGTTCTGCGCTGCGTGATCTTTCAATTGCCTACCATCGCATGGGCAGTGTCCTGTGGGAACGAAAGGAAAACGATCGGTCTCTCGAGTTCTTTACCAAAGCGCTAAAATCTGATCGAGAGCGTCAAAAGCTCGATGAGGCCGATCCGCGAGCAAAAACGGACGTCGCAATTGCATTTTCAAATCTCGCCACAAAATATCTCGACTTGGAACGAGCCGACGAGGCAATCCCCATGCTCGAAGAGTCTGTCGCCATCTATCGGCAATCGTCGGCAAACAACCCGAGCGATGCACGAGCCCAACGCAATCTGTTTGTCCTGTTATCGCAACTCGGTGCCGCTCTCCGACGAAGCAGCCTGTACGATCGTGCACGCAGTTGCAACGACGAATCGCTCCAGCAAGCCCAATCCATGTTGGCGAAAGATCCGAAAAACGCAGCGTTACGACTCGATGTGGTAACAGTGCTGAACGCTCGAGGCGTGCTTGAAGATGCCGACGGCAAATTCTCCGATGCTGTGTCTTGGTTTAACAAAGCCCTCGACATCATTGCTGAACTAGAAAAAGAAAATCTATTGGTCGGTCGCGATATTGAATGGCGTGCAGATCTCGAATCGCAAATCTCGACATGCAAAGAAAAGGAAACACAGAAGAATTTGCCTGAATGATTGGAATCATTCGCCATTCACCGAGGCACGCCAATAGGAAGGCTTTTCTACTTTTTGGTTGGTGTAACCCAATCGCCTACGTGGCTGGAAACCCAATCTTGTAGCGACAAGTGAAGTTTATCCTGCTGCTTTGCGATTTGTTTGTTGATTTTTTCAACAAGCTTATCATCGTAATCGCGAAGCTTGTCTTCTAAGATTTCGCGAAGATTGTTTCCCAGATGCTTGGCAAGCGGACCGCCGATTTGGCTAATCCGATGGACCCGAAAATTCAATAACTCCAGATGCGCAGCCACAACCTTGGGCCGGAACTCAATATCCGGCGGAACTTTCAGTGGGTTCATAACCACATCGACTTCGCAAGTCGCGTTGAGCTTGGCAGTCGCATCTGCATTGGCCGAGAAACTTATCAACTGAATGTCGCGCTGCCACTGACTGAGTCGCCCGAACAAGTGCAGGTCAGCTTGAATCGCGACATCGTATCGCATAGTTCCAGGGCGAGGTTGACTTAAATTGGAAATGTCAAATTTAAGTCGTTCCGCCGGATCCACTAGTTCAATAAAGTACCGTGTCCATGTTCCTTGATTAACATACTTGTACTTCTTTTCCGAGTCGATTCGAAAGCCTCGAATGTCGATGTCCAGTTTCTCAAAGACAGCTTTCTGTTTACCCCATCGCTTATTATCTTCGTATGACTCGGGAATATTCTGAAGCACGAGCCAGCGAATCCAGCCGACCAATTCGGGTGATAACGTATTTTCCACCGGAGTTGCATCAGCCAGCTTGTCGGGCAATACCAACTCAACTTTCTTGGGACGCTCGCCCGGATCGGGAGCGACATTTCCCACAACATCAAAAAAGTCGTTGCCCCAATCATCCGTAATGGAGTCGCTTGCGTCGCTGTCTGTTGCTGTGGTCAATGTGGCTTGCTGGGCGGTGGCCAAAGAAAAGGGAATGGCGAATGTTAACGCGAGTGCAAATACCAATCTGCCGACTCGAAGCGACCTTGATTTGAAATCCATTTTCGGCACCGCATGTTCCTTTTCCAGGCTCGATCTGTAATCGCAAAAGTCAGCGTTCCCGAACGGAGCACTGTCTTTCGAGCTACCTGACTTTCGAGCTAATTGCACTGCCCTGGCTTATACTATTTCGATCTTCACGATGCTACGTCACCACTTAGTGCCCCACCACTGCTAAATTTTGCGGTCGTAGGACGGGTCTCCAGGCCCGTCTGGATCCAAAAGACGACCCCGGAGACCCGGCCTACAGTTTT
>JANMNK010000224.1:0-6546 GCA_031373875.1 Pirellulaceae bacterium
TGGGACAGGATTTTCAGGCCGTTCTTTTTCCTTGGACTGCACAGTTGTTCCATAGGGCAGGACATTGCAAGGTTTTCCACAACATTCCTCTACCATCCGACCGGTATCGGAACTATTCGAGATTCGCAAATCAGCGGCTCGCAGTGACTGTCGGAGGAAAGGAAGCACCCAGCGCTTGCGTCGAGCCAGCGAGAACTCGGCTCCGTGCGACATGATCACCAACGCGGCACCGCTGAATAATCGGGCGACTTGGCCCATAATTCCATGGGGGAACGGCCAGTGAACGTGAATGACATCGAACTTGCGAGTCATCGCGAGTCGTGCTGCAGCGATACAACCTAAGATGATGTAAGGAATCGCGAGCAACTGCATGTAGGCTTTGCGTACTTTGTAAGTCGCGCCTTCTTCGTGTGTCAGGCGTTCAACCGATTTAGGAGCGTACCGATATCGTTTGACTTCGACGCCATCGATCGTGTGGGTCTTTAGACCCTGATAGGATGGTGCCAAAACTGTCACGTGATGCCCCCGTTCGACGATTCGACGATGGGCTTCGCGCATCCAAGGCACAGCGTAATCTTGTTCGTGCCGTGGATACGTGCTCGTAATGACTAGTATTCGAAGATTTCGACTCATTGTTAGTAACACTCCAAACGATTGGTAATTGAACGAATAAAAAAACGCGTTTGGAATTCGACTAAGCGATTTCGCAAACGCGTTTTCGACGATAGGTTAAGCGCGAGCCAGCACTTTGCGAGGCGTGACTTTCTTGCCCGTTTGGGTCTCGGCAGTTTCTTCGCTGGTAGTGTTTGTCACGTGACGTGTATCTTCAACAACCGAGCTTGACGGTCGATGTTGCGCACGAATCATCAGTTCGCCTAGCAATCCAGCCATGACGCTGACGCCAGCAACCCCAACGAAACACAGAGCAACCAAACAACACATCAGGCTGGAGATGGTCATTGGGCCGGCAGCCATTCCGACCAAGACTAGGCAAGCTGCAATGACGCAATACGCAGCAGCTAAAGAGTTGGCGAAGTGACTTGGTCGCTCGCGATAGACCCTCAAGAATCCCATGGTCATCATGTCGCTAAAGCCGCGAATGAATCGCTCGATACCGTATTTGGATTTTCCAAAGCGACGAGGATGGTGCTTGACGATGATTTCACTAACGCGAAAACCTTGCATTCCAGCTAACGATGGAACCATGCGATGCAATTCACCGAAGAGACGAATCGACTTGGCGACTTCGCTGCGATAGCACTTGAAACCGCAATTGTGGTCGTGCAGGTTGACTTTGCTAAACCGGCTCAACATGCGATTGAAAACGCGGCTTGGCAAAACTTTATGCCATGGGTCATGACGGACTTCCTTCCATCCACTTACCAAATCAAAGCCTTCTTCAAGCTTTGCGAGGAAGCGAGGAATTTCTTGAGCATCGTCTTGCAAATCCGCGTCCATCGTGAAAATGATTGTTCCGCGAGCTGCATTGAATCCCGATTGCAGCGCGGCGGCTTTACCACGATTGGCACGGAAACGCAAACCGCGAACACACTTTGGGAACAGGTCAGACAGTGCCTTGATGACATCCCATGAGTGGTCCGAACTGCCGTCATCAATGAACAAAATTTCGAATGTCTTGCCAGATGGAACGTTCGCAAAAATCTGGCTGGTTAATTCGTCTAACGTGGCTTCTTCATTCATGACAGGAATGACGAAAGAAATGTCAGGCACAGATGCTTGATCGACATCCGCCCAAAACGATTCGTATGCGTCATCGTGGTTTTGGGTTCCGGAATCAAAAATTTTCATGGTCTACTCCGCAGCGATTTCGAAAAAATAATTTGACGAGCAACAATGCCGCCGTGCCAATCCATATGCTCACGACGTGCCAAATCGATTTTCGTTCCCTGAAACACCCCAAAGCGAACATGTCGCAACGCTTGTGATGAAAATGCCGCCAATCGACGATTTGCAATCACGGTGGTGCGGTAGAAAATACAGTCCCATCCAGTAAGCATTAGTACGAATTTTTCAGTGGGAAAGTGCAGATCTCGGCATCGCCATATTTGATTCGCTTTCTCTGCTCAAATTGTTTTCGCCACAGAACGAATTGTCCTGCAGGCTGGATAGGCCACGGTTAAACTGGTAACCTTGCCGACTTGTAGATGCGCCAAAGAATGGCATTGCAGTTGGATGACTTGAGCTATCAGCATTTGACAGACGAGAGGGAATGTTATGCGTTTATGTCGTTTCGAATATGGCGGAGAGAATCGTTTTGGATTGTATAGCGATGAGGCCATTCTGGATTTGGTCCTGTTCTTCGAGACCGCATCGCAGCATGACGTGGTAAAACGATTGCAAGGCTGTGATGACCTTACCTCGTTCTTGCCTCCCGACGGAACATGCTGGCTAGTTCTGTGTGAATGGCGAGATCGACTCGAGAAAGCTGTTTGTGATGAATCATCAAGTGCACGGCGAATACTATCGAATATTCGGATGTTGCCGCCGATCGCTCGTCCACCAAAGTTATTGTTGCTCGCGGGCAACTATATTGAGCATGTCAAAGAGCAAGGCGACGTTTCGGCCGAACGCGAGCAAACTTTTCCTTACGTATTTTCCAAGCCGCCTTCTACCACGCTGATCGGGAGTGGAGAGACGTTCAAACTGCCCGCGATTTCTAATTCCAAGATCGATTACGAGCTTGAATTGGCCGTTGTAATTGGAAGGAAATGCCAGCGCGTGCTTGCCGACAAAGCTCTGGAGCATGTAGCGGGGTATACAATCGTTAACGATATTTCTGATCGCGGATTTCGTCCGAACCCTACACGACAAGAACGACCGCGCGACAAGTTCTTTGATTGGCTGCACGGGAAATGGCACGATGGCTCGTGCCCGTGCGGCCCGTGCATAGTAACGGCGGACTCGGTCCCCGATCCACAAAAACTGAAAATGCAGTTGTCGATCGACGGAGAAATACGACAAGATGCTTCATCGAGCTGTCAGGTATTTACGATTGCAGAAGTAATTGCCTTTATCAGCACGTTTGTTACGTTAGAGCCAGGCGATATTATCTCAACAGGAACGCCATCGGGCGTAGGGAATGCGAGCGGGCGCTATCTGGCTTCAGGAAACCGCATCGAGGCATCGATTGAAGGAATCGGCACTTTGCTGACGTACGTCAAATAACTGCAGTCGTTTTTCGCCGAATTGATTGTTAGGGAGTTCTAAAATTCTAATGCGCTTGAAAGTGATCCATTGTTATGAATGCCAAACTTTTGTTGCCATGGTCTCCGGTTATCCAGATTGCAGTAGTTTGTGTCCTGACCAGATGCGGCCATGCACAAGACAACATGCGATTCGAGCCACAGGAATTGCCGGTGACCTTGCAAGTTGGTTATGCTGTTCGAGCCGTCGATGTCAACAACGATAAAAAGATCGACATCGCAATCGTCGATAGCAAGCGAGTGTTGTGGCTTGAGAATCCATCGTGGACGGAACATGTAATCTATGAAACGCCCGATGCCAAATTTGATAATGTATGTTTTGCGCCCTTTGATATCAATCAAGATGGCCTAGTCGATCTTGCGATCGGTTCTGATTGGCAGTTTAACAACTCAGATTCAGGAGGCGATATTGGATGGTTGGAGCAAACCAAGCAAGGTCCTTGGCAGTATCACTTGATTGCTCATGAACCCACAACCCATCGCATGCAGTGGATTGATTGGAGCGGGGATGGCAAGCCGGAATTGGTGGTAGCTCCATTGAAAGGGACCGGTTCGCGTCCTCCAGGCTTTGACCAAGTTGGAATTCGACTTCTAAGCTTCCCAATACCCAAGCAGCCTGCGGTGGAGCCTTGGAATTCTCGCATAGTGACGGACCAGTTACACGTCATGCATAATTTTGATGTCGTCGATCTGGATGGCAATGGCCGCAACGACTTGGTTGCAGCGAGCTACGAAGGCGTAACATGGATTCACTCGACGCAGTCCTCAGAACCATTGCAATTGACCAAGCTGGGTTCTGGGCAAGAGCAACCTGCACCTGCTCGCGGTGCGAGCGAGATTCGCTTGGGGCGTTTTGGGGGCGATCGCAAATTCATAGCGACCGTGGAACCTTGGCATGGCGATAAAGTCGTCGTGTATGTTTCCCCAACAGCGAACTGGAAATCCACGCTTTGGCCACGTACGATCTTAGACGATCAGTTGGCTTGGGGGCATGCCGTTGCTGTCGCTAACCTTGATAGTGATGCTGACCAAGAATTGATAATTGGAATTCGAGATGACAAAGGCGATCAACATCGGCGGGGAGTGCGCATCTACGACCCTGTGGATGGTCCAGCAGGAAAATGGAATCGCTTGTTGGTCGATCCTGGTGGGGTAGCAGTCGAGGATCTTATGACGGGGGATTTCGATGAGGATGGCTTGATCGATATCGTGGCAGTCGGTCGCGCAACGCACAATGCAAAAATATATTGGAATCGTTCGAAGGCAAATTCGAAATAGCCATTGAAGGGCTTTTCACAAGTGGCCATCATCCTTTCTATTTCTTGCTTTCGACGGTTGCGCTGCATTCTGAACAAAGGTCTTCGGTTACCCATTTATAGCTAGGCACGCTTTGTGTTACCGTCCGCTTCATCAGCTTATTCGTCGTTTTGATTTCAGGTCCTTGCCATGGTTTCCAAGTCGTCCAAATGAACTTTTTCGCTTTGGCACAAGGGACGTCTGGGTCTTTGTTCTCGCAGCCGATCATCTTGCAGCGTTCGCATACCGGTTTGCTTGGGCCCGGAACGCACAGGTCATCAGTCTTGCCGGCCCACATTGTCACCGTGACCTTTTTGTCTTCGCAAACCAGATGGCAGACTTTACGGCATGGCCTTTCGATTCCGCAGCCCGTGCAGCGGCAATGATGGGCGATAGCCATCCCAAGATTGCTAAGGGACAAAATCGCTAAAAAGAAAACAGAGGCTGGGATGAGTCGCATACTTTTCACCAAAGGATACAAAGTGCCATCGCGAGACTTAAGAAAGTAGACCACGTAAATCGAAGAATCGTGAAGTTACCAATTGAAATCGAAACGTGTTGCAAGGATGTCAGCTTGGACGGCACCTAACGAACTGTCTGTACTCGTGAATGGGTGTATCCAATCGAACATAACACGTGTTCGGTCGCTCCAGTACCAATTCATTCCCACAGTCAGATCGTTGTACTGTCCAGCGTTCACTTTCGTGAGATCCAAGTAGGACCATCTCGATTTGGCTTCCCAAGCACCCCAACTAACAAATCCAGGAACAGCAAATGCGTTGCTATAGGGTTTGTTTCTTCCGAACTGCGCGCCGTGTTGTCCAAATTTTTCGTAAATGCGGTTTTCTCCGGTCAGGAAGAAACTTGAATGTACGTAAGCTCCCGAAACCGTTTGGGTATCGCCCGACAGAAAATTGACGTTGGACGCAAACGCTTCACTTTGCAATGTTGTTCTGCCCCAGACGATGGCAAGCTCTAGGTTACCCGTGGTATTGGAATTCGCGTTCAGCACACCGCTGTCAATCAACCTGGGACCTTCGTGAATTTGAGAGCGCGCGCGAAAACGAATTCGGTTGTCTTGATCTTGTGTGTGAAGGATTCCCATTCCCGTATGAACTAAGTAACGGCCGTCAGAAGGTTCGTCATAATAGGGCAAGAATGTCAAACGTCCGGAAACGCGGTACCCTTGGTTGTCATCGATGCGTTCTTTGAGCGATTCGCTGATACTATCAAAGAAGATGCCCGATGCCCATGTAATCCGTTTATTGGCCGTAGCGTTATAGAATGCCATTCCAACTTCGCGATCGGCCGCGAACACTCCTTGAGTGGGAATCGAGCGTTCCATGAAAATGTTGTTCGTATCATTGGTTACTTGTTCGAGGCTGAAAGGTACGAAGAAATTACCAATCCGCCACCGGCCGAGCAGAGGGATTTCGTTGACTGAAAAATACGCATCCTTCACATCCGGCGAAGTGACGATACCGGGAGCGTTTTCTCCAACCGTTTCTGGCTCCAGCGTCATTTGTAATCGGAAATCGAATACGCCATATCCCGTTCCGTCAGCCACAAGGCGAAGTCGTCGGAACTCAAAATAGTCCTGAGCGTTCGGAATCGCCGGGTCGGATTTGGCCCAATTGATGTAGTCGGTTTGAACGTGCCCACCAAGCTTGACCGTCCATTTTTCATCAGAAACGTCGGTCCATCCCGAGTCGAGTTTCTTGTCAGCCTCTAATTTCTTTTTCGCTTCGTCTGCGTCTTTTTTTAATTTCTCAGCTTCCGATTTGTTTTGTTCCGAGGCCACACGTTCTTTCTCAGCTTTTTCTAAAGTCTCGATTCGATCGAGCAAGGTCTGCACTTGATTTTGCTCGATACCGGCGGGAACGTTAAATTCAAGCGAGGACGCTGGAGCGGGTACAGGCTCCGGTACGATTTGATGAATTTCTTCCGACTGAGTCGGCTGCTGAAAACTCAGGCCGTCTTGGGCTGGTAGAAACGCGCCGCAATGCAGGAAAGCCCAAATTGTGCT
>JANMNK010000439.1:0-6868 GCA_031373875.1 Pirellulaceae bacterium
GTTGGGATCAACTCAGGCGCTGGTGGCGGTCAGTCCTATTACGCAGGATCAGGCGGCTATGGGGGCAGCGGAGCCTACTATCAGTTCAATGGTCGCAATGGTGGCGCGGGAGCTTCGACGCCAAGCGCTGCGACTCCATTGAACGGGACAACGGGTGCTTGGGGATCCTATGGCTACTGGGGTAATAGCGGCTATAGCGGCAACAGTGGCAGCACTGGGTATCAGGGCTTTGGAGGTTATGGTAACAACTCGGGAGGTGGAGCAGCAGGTTACGCAGGATACAGCGGCTATGGAGGCTATGGTGGAGTCTACGGTAACGCGGGCGCACCCGGTTTCGCGGTAAACTATCGCAGCGTCGGTGATCATGCCGATCCTGGCGGACCGGGCGGTGCGGGCGGCGGCGGTTCCAGTGGCTATAACGGCGGCGGAGGTTACGGCGGCAGTAACTTCGTAACGGGAGCGAACGTTTCGTGTGGTGCCAGCGGTGGTTCTGGAGGCGGCGGTGGCGGCGGCGGCGGCGGCGGAGGTGGTGGTTCCGGCGGCGGTGGCGGCGGCGGTGGCGGTGCCAGTAATAACCTTGTCGGTAACACTTACTACCAAGGCGGTTGGGGTGCAAGCGGCAATTATGGTGGCTATGGCGGAGCCGGTGGCTACGGCGGTACCGGGGGTATTGGCGGATTGGGTGGTGGCGGTGGCGGTGCGTTTGAAATAATTGCGTTGGGCCACGTCAACACGGAAAGTGCAGATTTCGTTTCACGCGGCGGAGACGGTCAAGCTGGCTCGACGGGCAGCGGGGGTTTCGGCGGAACAGGCGGCAGCGGTGCAACGTCAAGTCGGCAAGGATATCGCGCAGGAAATTACGGCGATTCTCCAAACCACTTTGACGGCGGCGACGGCGGCGGTGGCGGAGCTGGCGGCAGTGGTGCAACAGGTGGCTCGGGGGCTCGCGGCGGAAGCGGCGGCGGTGGTTCCGGCGGAACGATAAAATTGTTCGGATCCGAAATTGTGGGATCGCCGGTAGTCGATACGGCAGGCGGTTTGGCAGGGGGGGCTGACGGTCAAGCAGGATCGGTTGGTCGATTCATCCTTGGAACGAACACGACCGCGTCGATCAATGACACGAACGTAACGCAAACCAATCGCGAAGTTTACTCGGGCGTACGTCGCGCGAACCCATTCATGCTCAACAACGAAGAAACGCCGACGATCATCGGACTCGTCGGTGGGGCAGAATCTTACGGATTCGTCGACATCACTGCGACCGATCTGCTGAAACAAGAAGTGTTTGACAGCGCGCCTGTTGGCTCGCGCGCCGTGCTATTGCGAGTGGATCTTGGATTCGGTGGTTACGATCAAAACTATGTCGGATATGACATGTTGATTTTGGCGAACATATCGAGCCAAGCTTTGCATGGACCCCGACTAGGGGTGGAGAGCGTCATTCAACCGCTTCAAATCGGTGGCTTTGCAAAGGACCCAGAGTTCGGTGGAGCGGGGCCAACGCTGGTTACAGACTTACTGCCCGGACAAGTCTTTGTGACGCTCGTTCCAAGCGCCTCGAGGAATTTCAGCTTAGGATTTGAAGCTGACGATTCATCGCAAGTCGTCAAGTCCAATGCGTTATCAAACGACCAACTGTTTTATTTGACTTCTGTAGCTGGGGTGACACAAATCAATCAGAAATTCGCTCCCCAACAGACAACCTTCGAAGGAAGACCTTACCAAAGTCTTGGCACGTTCGATGTCACCACCGGGGAACTTAAAGTTGACATCAACAATGTCGGTATAGGGAATTTTGCGACCGATGCGATCCGGCTCGTGCGACTCGGAAATACATTGCCGAACTTGCAGACCTTAACCCTGGCAGGCAACCCACTTGGTAATGTTGCAAACGATATTTCGTTGGCATCTCTAAGAAGCCAAGTTGGCGAAATTGATCAATTTGAACAAATCGTCAATCCTGAGTTTGCGATTGAAATTGGTCCGCAGATTACAAGCGTTGGCGGTAATGTATCAATCGATCTGGAACCAGGTGGTGCGACGACGACCAATAGTGCGGATGTGCCTAAAGCCATCACTGACAACACTACGGTAACTTCTACCTTGACCGTTGTTGGTGCGGGGCTGAATTTGTATGACCTCAACGTGACATTAAATATTACACATACGTTTGAAGGCGATTTGGACGTATTCTTGATTGCGCCGGACGGACGACGCGTCGAGTTGTTTACCGATGTCGGCAGTGGTGGCGATAATTTCCAAGCCACTACATTAGACGACGAGGCAAGCGTTTCGATCGTAAACGGGCTCTCACCTTTCATCGGCATTTTCCGACCTGAATCGATCACCGGTTTGGCCGTTCTAGACGGGATGAATCCAAATGGCGTTTGGACATTGGAAATTTCCGATGATGCGGGAGGGGATACGGGCACACTCAACTCATGGTCGGTCGCAATTAACAGCACGCCACCGACGGGACTCTACAGCGTCGAAAGCAGCGATCCGAATGTTGTTGTGACAATCGTCGGTGATGAAGTAAGGCTAAAAGCACCAAGTTCTGGTGCAGGCGCATCGCAGATCCATGTGACAAAGCATCTCGGGGCCGCCGGAATCAACGATCCTCAAGGGCGGACAACATCGCAAAGTTTTGACCTCAATTTTGGAGCAACAGGTATCTACGGTGTCAAATTCAATGATGTCGATGGTGATGGAGTTCGAGACATTGGTGAGCTAGGTATCGAAGGTGTCAAGATTTTCATCGATGCAAACTTCAACGGTACTCTGGATCCAACGGAACAATTCACAGTAACGGACGCCGAAGGAAACTATTCATTCGCCGGAATTGCACCTCAACAATACGCTATCGGTGAAGTGATCGACTCAAATTGGAGTGCTACGAAACGAGGAGAAGGCGGGTACTTAGCAACAAATCTGAATGTCAATCCTAATGGCAGTTCCAATTCTGGACCGTCGCTGAACTACAACGGAAACTTGTACTTCTCGGCAGACGGCGGAGATGGAAAAGGTAGTGAGTTATGGCGGTACAACGGAACAACGACGACCCGGGTCACCGACATCAACACGGCGGGAAGTTCGGATATTGATCAGCTTACGCTTTTCGACAACAAGTTATATTTCCGAGCTTACGACGGAACGACCTTTGGGCGACTTTATCGCTACGACGGAACGAACGTTGAACCCGTAACGAACATTTCGGTCAACAGTCTTCGAGTGTTCTTAAACAAACTGAATTTCAGTGCTGATGGTGGCGATGGAGCAGGAAACGAATTATGGCGAGTCGATAATGCCGGCACACTGGAGAGAATTAGTGACATTCAAGTTGGAGCAACGGGGTCATACCCAAATTATCTATCGACTTTTAGCGGCAAGTTATATTTTTCCGCAGATGGACCGGATGGGCGAGAACTATACAGCTACGACGGTACTTCGGTGGTGCAAGCTGCAAATATCAACACGGCAGCGGGTGCTGGATCGTTCCCGTCCGGCTTGACGCCGTTCGGCACGGCTCTGTATTTTTCCGCGACAGATGGTGCGGACAACGAGTTGTGGAGATTTGATGGCACGACGGCAACTCAAGCTGTCAATATCAATCCTGGTGGCTCAAGTTATCCGTCGTATTTGAAAGCCGTTGGTGGCAGTCTTTATTTTTCTGCCTATACCCCGACGACAGGCAGGGAGCCTTATCGATGGAGCGGAACTGCACTTACTTCTTTGGGCGATCTCCGCGTTGGACCAGATGGTTCCGGCGCTCGAGAATTCGTTGTTTACGATGGCAGTGTGTTCTTTGCTACATCGGACTTTGGCCCAGGCGAACTTTGGAAAGTAACGGGTGCCACGGCGACTCCCGCTGCAAACTATTTTGGCAACGTGGATGCAGGGTTGTTCGGGCTGAACGTCTATAATTCTCGGTTGATGTTTGCGGCCAATAATGGTTCGGAGAGCGAACTATTCCAAGTCTCCAAAGTCCCTGTGGGCGAATATATCGTCGATCCTAATCTGCAGGTTCTGGCAACAGGCGTTCAGTTTGGCAATCGAAAAATGCTGTCCACGAATGTCACGGTCGCAGGACAACCCGCGAACTCGTCGATCGACGAAAACTCCGTTGTGAGTCTTCAGTCTGTTTCGCATATCGGCTTTAATAGCCCCAATGTGCCTGTCACGATCAACGATACATCGACTGTAACGTCGACGCTGACGGTCGCCGGAGTTTCGGGATTGATTCGCGATGTGGAAGTCACTTTGGATATCACGCATACCTATGTCGGTGATCTCAATGTTGTCCTGATCGCTCCGAACGGAACGCGAGTGACGCTGGTGGACAATGTCGGATTTGGACGTAGGAACTTTACAGGGACGGTCTTTGACGACGAAGCTCCTTCGAGTATCACCAGCGGAATCGCTCCCTACCGTGGCGTCTTCCGACCAGTTGGTTCGCTCAGTGCGTTCGATGGTCTCGCTACGAATGGAACTTGGACATTAGAGATAACGGACGAATTGGGAGGCGACGTTGGGGTTTTGAATAGCTGGTCATTGGAATTTGAGCGACTCGCATCGAGCGTGGTATGGACAGTAACGCCGATTGGTGGAGCTCCCGCCCCCGCAGACTTGACGATCAATGGCGCAAATATTAGCTTCCGACCAATCGACAACGGAACCTATGTCGTTACCAGTCAGTCGACAATCAGCGGTACTAGCTACACTGAGACGAGAAATATTTACGTCAACAATGTTACTCCAACGCTCACCCTAAATCCTGTTGGGTCTCTAAATGAAAACGACGAGTTAACCCTCAGCGGTGCAATCACGGATGTCAGTCCTAACGATCCGCTAACTCTCTCGATCAACTGGGGTGATGGAACCACGGAGACGTTTAACTATCCAGCCGGAACGACGTCGTTCAGTGAAATCCATCGATACTTAAATGATAATCCGTCCGGGACGTCTCCTGACAACGTCACCATCAATGCGATCTTGAGTGACGACGACAGCGGCGTAGCAACGGCTAGCCAAACTTTCCAGATAGCGAATTTGCAACCGACTATCTCCGTGCTTGGTAATAGCGCATCCTTTGTCCCAGCAAATGTCGGCACACCAGTTGTCCTCAGCGGACAGTATGCCGACATCGGGTCAGTCGATATTCATTCGGCAAGCATCAATTGGGGCGATGGCACGATCGAAACGGTTCCATTATCAGCGGGTCAGATTGCCGCTTCGCACAATTACAGTCAAGGCGGAATCTATTCGATTCTCGTGACTGTTTTTGACAACGACAGTGGCAGCTCGACATCAGCAACGACGGCTTTGGTCTCTGGTGCGGGTGTAAATCAGGAGACTCTGTTTGTAGTTGGCTCTAATGGCAATGATCGTATTCAAGTCGACCGTATCGGTGCGCAGTTGCGAGTTAGCGGCGTCGCTGGCATCGCATCAAGTCAGCTTTTTGATGCTGCCGACGTCACGAATGTACGTGTCTTTGCTGGCCAAGGCAACAACGATGTAACCATCGGTCAACTTCTATTTCCAACATTGGTGACCGCAGGCGCGGGTTTAGACGCATTAACGATCTTAGGCGACGTGTCGAATGACATCATTCAAGTCGATTGGAGTGCGAGTGCAAATCAGTTGAAGGTCGATCGAAGCTTTGTCGCAGGAACGATTGTTCAAACAGACAGCATCGAAGGCTTTGAAAAGCTGACTGTAGATGGTGCAGCGGGTAACGATAACTTGAGTTTGTCGTTGCTAACGCTAGCCGATTTGCTCTCGGCTGGAATCACGGAAACGGTACTCGATGGAAATATTGGCAACGATACGCTTTTGGGAAGCCAGTTGGCCGACCTCATTCGCGGAGGTGCAGGAGTCGACAGTATCACGGCAGGACGTGGCGACGATATTCTGGATGGCGGCGAAGGGAACGACGTCTTGCGGGGGGGACTAGACAACGATCGATATTTGTTCAATGACGCATTGGAAGCGCAGACGGATATAATCGTCGAGCTGCTCGATGAAGGCAACGACACGCTTGATTTCTTCGCAGCCACTTCGGCTGTTATGGCCAACCTGGCAAGCGATACGTCGACGGCAACGCAAACCAATCGCATCATCAGGATGCAAACCGCCGGTCAGTCGGCCTTCGTCGAAAATGTAATCGGCGGCAGAGGCAATGATACATTGACGGGCAATATTGCTGACAATCGAATCACTGGCGGATTAGGCGACGATGCGATGGCTGGCGGTGCTGGCAACGATCGGTTTATCTTTGGTATGGCGGATGCGGTAGAAGCAGACACCGTGAGCGAACTACCAAGTCAAGGCATTGATACGCTGGACTTTAGCGGGTTGAACTCAGACGTCGATATTGATCTTAGCAGTGACACTGGTTTGGTTCGCGAGTTATTCCGAACGGTGCAAACGCCTGCGGGCCAATCTGCAAACTTTGAACAAGCTTGGGGTGGTGCCGGGAATGACCGGTTAACAGGTAACAACGGCGTGAATAACTTGTTGGGTAACGCGGGCAACGATCAGCTTGATGGTGGCCAAGGCAACGACTCGCTTGGTGGCGGTTCCGGCGACGATACTTATATCTTTACCAACTCGTCGGCTGTCCAAGCCGATACGATTGAGGAACTGTCCGGAGCGGGAACGGATACGATTGACTTCGGTATGATCACACAATCGACCGTAGTGAATTTGAGCAGCGATACGGCTACCGCAACCACCAATCTGCGCACGATTACTATGGCTGCGGTTGGTCAAGCTGCTAATTTGGAAAATGTAATCGGCGGTAGTTCCAACGATGTCATCAGCGGAAACGCGGCGAACAATATTTTGTCCGGTCGTAGCGGGGCCGATC
>JANMNK010000279.1:0-2768 GCA_031373875.1 Pirellulaceae bacterium
TATACAGTAAGGTTGAGTGAACGACCCAACGCATCAGCCTATGCCCGGCATCAAGCAATCTCATCGCCGCAAGTAACGAATCGCAGACACGAGACTGTGATGCTCGACGATCTACAGCGACAGATCCTGATTGCATTGGACGGGACACGAACGACAGATCAGATCATCGAATTGGTAACAGAGCTAGTTGTTTCAGGAAAGCTGGTTATTCACCACCAGCAGCGCCGAATCGTTGATGCGGCCGAAGTTCGAGCGATCATTGCCGACAATATCAGCGGATTCATTCAAAATCTGGCCAATATGTCGCTTGTAGTAGGGTAATGCTTGAGCTCTAATAAGGGGGCAAAATAAGACTTTAATAAATCTTTGAAAAACAGCGGTTGGAGACAATGGCAGAAACGTACTCATTAGGGAGCAGAGAAATGAAAATTCGCAGGTTTAGCTTGTTCTGCGACTAACGGCAGTCGCTTCGGTTTGCTCGACCGAAGCAGTCACCACCGTCTACAACCTCCGCGTCGCAGACCACCACACCTACTTCGTCGGAGGCTCTCACTGGGGGTGGGATGTATGGGTTCATAATTCTTATAGTGACCCAAGTAAGAGAACCGTTGGTTCAACAAGGCACATTGACTTAGAGCATGCAGACAATGGTGGTTACAAAATTGAATTCGATAGTGGAATGGGATACGCTGGCAAGGGAGGTACAGATCGAGCGAGACAGTCTGCGAGAAGGCACTCCCGAGAAAACGATGATCCAGTAAAGAGAATCGATCATTTTCCTGCAGAGAACGATAGCGATGCGTTCGATATTGAAGCGACATTCCTGCAGGAATTGGGGGGACATAATAGCCCAAGGAACTATAGCCAGATCAAATCGCCCGGTACCCCATTCTAGGAGCGCAAGCATGACCGTGAATTATCCGAATGATGACGACGGGCGAGCAATAACAAGCATTGCCGCAACGGGCATGGACCTATCGAAGCCAACAAAGATCGAATTCGCCATTGCGTCTCCGGATAAAAGCGCAAGTGAGGCCATGAAAATGATCCTTGCCAAAGGGGGGTATGATTCTGAAGTGTACTACGATGAAGGCGAACCGGACTTTCAGGAAGGCGAAGAATCTGGATTTGGACCGTCCTGGACTGTTTACGTGATGTTGAACCTTGTTCCTTCGTATGAAAACGTCGTTCAAGTTCAAAAGAAACTAGGTGATTTGGTTGAGAAGCTTGGCGGAAAAGTTGATGGCTGGGAAATAAAACTAGCTCGATAAACCGGAAGCTTTCGACATTTGGCTGCCGCGTTATACGTGCATTGACTCGCTTCGGTTTGCACGACCGAAGCGCGCACCCTTAGGTTTAGTCGCAGTTCAGTGAGCATGTCGTCAAACTGGTTTGAAGTTTCGATGGCATTCTTCGGCGGTTCAAAACCTGCGCCGACAGCATGGACACTCACCGTCGAATCCCTTTGCGATGGACAGAAAAGCTGTCGGTTGGGGAATCGTTGAGATTGCCTTAAATGCTAGTGGGTCACGGTGTGCGTAATGACGGTACGTGACTCCGCCAACTGAATGGCCCAATATTTCGATAGACGATTCGGGAATGTGCTGGTCGTAGTAAGTTGCACAAGTCTTTCGAAGGTCTTTGAGTTGCCATGGATTTGGATTGTCAGCCTCGATACTCAACTTGGGGCGAATTCCTGCGATTTCGCAGAGCTTCTTGAAGATCTCATTCGGTCGGCAGCCACCTCCGAACAAAACCGGCAAGTTTGGATCGATTTCCTTTGGTTCTATGTATTTGATATGCGAATAAACCACGCGATTCATTGGGCGAATGAACAGCTTGCTTGTCTTTGTGCGACGATAACTGAGCCACCCCCAGCGAGATTCTTGCTTTCCTAGGCCATCTGGAGATCGTTGGTCCCAAAAGATATGCCTCCATAGAATAGGCTCGTGAATTGCTTTCGAACCCCATATAGTCCCGGTGTCGAGTCCATAATTGAAAAACAAAACCAGCGCGCTTCGCCAATAATGTCCCATCGTAAAGGGGTGGGGCCAGCTTGAATTGGATTTTAGCTGATAAGTCGCGAAATAAAGCGAGTTCAGCTCAGACTTGGTTAGGTAATGTCGGCCAGCAACACTTCGTTGAATTACAGGGCGAGGAAACCGAGGAAGTGCTGAAATGAATTCAGAATCGACAGCCCACGACAATACTGCCTTCAGATTTTCGCGAGCCTTATTCGAAGTTCTGCCAGGGTTTCCGCCATTGCTTTTGACTGCTTCGTGATGGACCCATTCAAGGAAGTCGTGGAGATCGCTTCGGCTGATGTCGCTGATGGTGGGTTTGCGTCCCCATTTATTCCATTTCCGAACAGTTGTATCGTATTCGCTCGATGTACCTTTGGTCAAATTCATCGCGTGAATGTATTTTTCAACCAGGTTGTCCAGACTTAGAGATTTCATTGGCTTAGTCCTTTGGCCAATGACTCTAACGTCAGTGCAGCGTCCCTTCTATCAATGGCTCGAATTGCTCCATGCCCGACTTCTTGTCAATGCGTGAAAAGTTCAAATGTGCACTCCCAAGGCGTGCCTCACTCAAATATAGCCTATGGGTGGAAACCTGCCTTTGGTCGATGACCAACCACTTTCGCGTTTGTGGTTTGGCAAAATTCGGGGGAGTTACGCGATTTGCACCAATGGTCGATTTATCAATCAAGTTTGTGGGCGCGCATCGAAATTTGGCGAAAAAGAACCCACCAATCGTTTCGGCTG
>JANMNK010000291.1:0-27080 GCA_031373875.1 Pirellulaceae bacterium
TTGGTAAGCGACAATTCGCTCACGCTCGGATGCAACACGTAACCACAATTCTTTATTGCTTTGTGGCAACTGGGGTCGGGTTTCTTGCGCGAAACACGGAATCGAACTTAGAAAGGCCACAAAGACAAAAAATATTCGAGCCATTAACATCTTATGGGGCCTCGCTTGGATCAGATGGAGGATTTGATGGTGGATTAGCGGGCGCATCTGGCGGTCGACAAATGATCTTGTTGCTTACGGGAGGATCACCAACGGTATCCGGGCAAGAGCCCCAAGCTAACTAGCAAGAGCCGTCACTTCTATCACTTGCTGTTCAACGCTGGTCCTCGAGTTTTTTAGCCGTACAGTTAAATCGCTTTGCGATGCGCTCAATTCCTTCCGTACCGGCACTCAATGGCTTGTTTACGCTATGCCAGTCAAGGTTTACAAGAAAGTACTTTTCTTCGTTCATTCCATTTTCGCAAATCATTTGCACTAGGTTAGGAACAAACATTCCGTCAACTTTCTTGAGGGTGGTTTCGTTCCTAACTTTCGTCCATGATTCCTTCTTAAACCCAGACGAATCGTCATTGTAAAATTCGGTACTGACCGGCCAATATCCCTTTAAGTCATCAACTAGGAGCTTTTGTCGGCGATTCTTTCGATAGAAACTGGTTATCTCGATCAAGCCGTCTGAAGTGCGAGAAATATCTACTTGCGTATAGGCGAGTTCATCGCTCATCCCCGAAATAACGTTTTCGAATCGTGTCCACGCTCCCATTCCCCAGTTATCACAATACAATAGTCCAATCGAACGCGGATCAAAATACTCCTTGTAACGGGTGTCATTTGCGCCAGGCACGTCATCTTTAAAGTAGGCATTACCGTCGGAAGCGCCTTGTAAGAATAGTCCTTTCGTTACGCCCGCAATGACCCACTCGCGCCGAGCTTTATCGACAAACCTACTGTGCTTCACGGCGGTAACAAAGTGATCGTCAACTTTGCTGTACTCCATGTAGATTTGCACATTCTCCGAATTCGGCTTCGGTTTCCAGTCTTTTTCACCAGTCTTACGAGTTTTTTCGTCGATTGTGGCTTCCACTTGGTAAGCGACAATCCGCTCACGCTCGGATGCGACGCGTATCCACAATTCTTTGTTGTTCTGCGGCAATGGTGGCCTTGCCTCTTGAGCAAAACAGCCAATAGAAAGCAGCACGGTAATCAAACAGCTAATTAGCTTGTGTCGCAACATTTCAGGGATCCTCTTGCGGGGGTGCGGGTGGTGGCATTGGATTTGGTTCTGGTGTTGGATCAGGTGGCTGACATTTGATTATATTCGTTATTGGCGGAATTTCCTCTAACATGTCTGGGCACTCGATCCAAGTACGATAAACATCTTCCGCGGAAAAATATGGCGGACAATTCTCAGGCGCTCAAAATGATCAGTTCGAACCATTCCGATTGGCTATAGTTTTCGAATACAACCGTAACCTTGTCGTTTGATCCACTTCCTAGCTCGACGATGCGATCTTGACACGAGAAACTACATTCGTTTCGAACTTTGAATTGCAGTTGAAACGGTACGTAGATCATGCTGTCTTCCGACAACTCTACTCGTTCATCTGCGCTCGCGTTTGCCGAACGCCCTCACAAAACTGGATCAACGTGCATTGACGGTCGAAGGATGGCCGTGCTACTGTCAATGTCGTCTTTTCAATAATCGCGTGAAGATAAATTTCCGGTAGCATCTTTATTAGCGTCAATTAACCATTCCGGAAGCATTCGGCGATTCGTTTAGCCGTCAATTGCCGCTTCTGCTGGCAGTTCGTCAGCACCAGCAACTTGGCTAACGGTGTCTTGAGTAAAGTGTCTATTCCCCCGAGCCGTAACCTTGGCAACCAAGTGCTGAATCCCCATTATTTCGCTTGAAGTCACTTCTTCGGCTTCGGTTTGAAATATTCCTTGTCCCATGCTTCGAAGTCGATCTTGCCGAGTTCTTCGCTCGTGAACAGTTTCGGATCAAACAGTTTTTGATCGACATCTTTTCCAAACTTCCAACCGGCAAAACGCGTTTCCGATTCGTACTTGACGCCACTAGTCTTGCTCGAAAACATCATTGCTAATCTTTTCGGTAGCCAACGGTCGTTTGTCACTTCTTCCCATTCTGTTTCAGTACGACCGATGATGTGCCAGGATAGTATTTCTCGTTCGGTGACATTGTTAATGTCAACACCTTCTTCTTTTCCTATGAAATAGGCTGTGTATCGAACGGGAGCCCACGATGGTTTGCGTCCGTACTCTATTCTTATGCCGCCTCTACCGGTCGTGTACACCAAGATGGCATAATAGTTTCCGTTTTCTCCCAGACCTTCCGAGACTAGTTTTGATCGCCGGATTTTTTCGTAAAAATCGGCCGTCCTGCCGCGCCGAAATTCTGTTTCGACAGATAACGAAGACCAAATTGGATTAACGTCCGAAACACGAGGTAGAATCTTGTCGTCTTTTTTCACTTCCTGGATCGATGGATTTCGACCATTACCTCCAGCCCAAAGCCACGAACCTCTGGCAAACAAGTAGTGTTGTCGCTTAAGGCTTTCGAAATCTACGGTGTAGATGGTAGCCCCGTCCATACGTCTCTGCTGTCCGGACTTCAATAGAGCGACTCGAGCCATGTCCTCTACGAGTGCTTCTTCGCCGCCGATCGAACGCTCATCTGTTATGTTCTGGTGATAGTAAAAAACTAAGTAACCATCGTCGAGCGTTGCAGCCTCCAGTTCGAATTGATCAAACCTCTCCTTGAACTTTTCGTTCTGCGCGAGGAGCCAACCCTGAGACACAATCAAGATGAACAACCAGTAGAATACTCTTGACAATAAATGTTCCATTTTTCAACTCCGGAAACTCTAGGCAACGCCCCATTCACCATTGGAAGTCGGATTGCAAACCGCACCGACTACTAATTCAACAAGACGGACAATCAATTTTCTCCGCAAGGTAGCATCTCGTTTCTTTCGAGGTTTAACAGCACGAATTCAGTGTGCGTTTGGCTCGTCTCACAACTCTTTGAACTGCCGTCGTCATCGCAAAAACACAAGTATTTGTCGGAACAGATGTAACTAAGACCTGCCGATTTGCTCACACGACCTGTTGGAAATTGACCAAACGTCCATTTTGGTACAACGTTTGGGACGTTGAAATTCGTTACCTGAGCTAGAATGTAGTTGTTGATGTTGTCATAGCATCCTATACCACCGAACGGACAACGCAGTGGCGGGTTTGGGCAAATCTGATTAGCCACAGGTGGACACTGATCATTTCCATTATGTTGACCTAAACAGTCAATTGATCCTGTGTTGACAAATACATCGTCGCACTTTCCCTGCCTTGCGAATCCGATAGCAGAAATTACAACGATCGCGAACAACATACTGTATCTAACCATTATTTCTCTCCTTTAGGAATTGAACAACCAATCAGCTAGCTGGATAGCTAGTCGCCATCGATTACGACGGGCATAACGATTTTCTCTAAGCCATCGAGGCTTCGAAAGCAGATTCTTAACTCATTGTGCGGGATTGTTTCATCAATTTTTTCAATCGCAAGATTGACCATTACTCGCTCGCCAGCCAGGGGTTTTCGTTCGACGTCGAATTTCGATAGGTCGCTAACTTGATCTCCTTGATCCTGCATGAGAACGATTTCTAACTGACCGACCTCGGCGTCGGGAATGTTGCGGCGGTCTCGAATTATTGCTCGCCCCGTGAATCCGGTTGGTCCCTTTGTTAAACGCAAAACACTGGGAGCGACTTCGATCACTCGTTCCGAGTCGTACACATAAAGAACGTCTCGATAGGTAAGATATTCCGGTTCGATTTTGCCCTCTGCTGTAGATCGCATCACTTTGATAGGTACTTCGATGGGAATTTGGATTTCCGATTCTGTGATCGCCTTCATCGCTTCCGAATTAAGTTCAAATGTTAGCTGGTACCGCTCCTCTTGCTTTGAGATTTCGGGATGGATGGCGAGTGCGGATGCTGAAATGAGGCCTTTCATTTCAATCTCCACGTTCTCCGTACCTGGAATCGCACTAACTCGAAGTTTGTTGTCCATCAAATCGGTTAGTCTGAATCGGTGTTGGGAAATACTTACCGGCGGAATTGTCTTTGCGCGGACCTTAAGCCGGCAAAAAAGCACGGCGTCTCCGGATTCATTTATGCCATAGATTTCGATAGATTGCCCGAGTTTGCCGACCACGCCGGTCGCGCCAAGCGTTGCTTTCAGTATTGTTGCGGATGGCTTCTCGATTTTCCCGATCCGCATACATGCGCAGCTTACTTTGCCAACATGCGATCGAAAATCTTCATCCGTCTTGTTGATGAACCGAGTAGGAAAGTTATAGCTAAGGCCCTGTACCAAAACTGGCAACTCGACGTTGATTTCTTGACCAATCGATTCAATTGCCAATTCAAGTCCAGCGTCATTATCGTTCAGTGGAACGCTAGCGGAGGAAACGCTCGGCATCTCCGTTTGAATAGCTGTCTCGGTACTGCTAGGTTTTTCGTTTGACTGCGCTGAAAGAAAGCCAAAATTACCGCTCAAAGACGCAGAGAAAAAACTGAACAAAACAATCATTGAGCCGTTAACTGTAAGCCTTGGAGCTTGGAGCTTGGAGCTTGGAGCTTGGAGCGCATGATTGGTTCTCTCGGCGAAGATTAATTTTCAAGCGATTCGTTTACGTTACGAAGTTTCTGCGCCAATTGCAACATGCTGGAACTAGATTTCCAATATAATTTTACGTGCCCCCTGATGACGATTTTTCGTCACGATTTCCATCAAAAGATGCGATTTTTGCAGATAAGAGCGGTTGTCCGCTGAAAATAGGGCGAGTTGCGGATTAGAAGTCCGTGCCATGACAACAGGAAGTCGCTGGTAGCAGATACATGCGTGATCGCGTCCGTTTTTCAGTTGGACTTGAGCGTAAGCGAAATCCGAGCGGGAAGAGTTCCTTAGTTGATAAACACGAATTCTTGGCTGTTGAGGAGTGCCCACAGGATATCTTCAAAGGCTTCGTCGCGTGCTTTTGCGTTTTGAACATGAGCGAACATGGCTGTTTGCTCTTCAAGCGTCAGTTGTCGCGACAACGCAGTCAAGTACAAAGTCTCAAGGATCTGCTGATCGCTGTCACCATTCTCGATCAGCTTTCGCAATGTGCTGCGCCGGGAGTTAATTCGCTTTCGGACATCGTCCCCATTGAGCAACATTAGCGATTGCCTAACGGATAATTGATCGCTGCGTTCACATTCGCAGACCAGCAATCGCTCAGGCTTGCCAAAGGCCCGCACAAAACTGGACGAGGGCGGGACGGTGGTCGCAAACGCGGCGCGATGGTTTTCTTGGCCGTCTTTGGCACCATTGCGCGTTAACGGAACTCCTGTCGCATCGGCTACTGCGTCAAGTAACAACTCCGCTGGCATTCGACGTAACGGATAACCTGCAAAGGAAGCTGCTGCAGGTAACTCATCGCTATTGGCAACTTGGCTGACCGGTTCGCGCATGAAAGCTTCGCTGCTCAATATCAGTCGCGAAAGATGCCGCACAGAATAGTTGCTGCGAGTCAACTCGTCAGTCAGGTACTCGAGTAACTCGGGATTCGACGGCGGATTCGAAATGCGAAAATCGTCGGGAGCATCAACAATACCACGACCCATCAAGTGGAACCAAATACGGTTGGCCATGTTGCGAGCAAACTGGCGATTGTCTCGCGTTACCCAATCGGCCAACTCGGCTAGGGGATTTTCGACAAGTTTGGGTGCCGTAGCAACTTCGGTTGAGGAAAACTGACGTGGTCCAACTTGCAACGATCGCCCCGGATGCCATATCTCCGCCGGTTTCGAAACTAGGCGAATGATCTCGTCTCCCGTGATTACATGTTTGTCTAAATCATCGGGCCGCTTATTATCGATCTGCTCGCGTTCCAACGTCGTAAAGTACGCGGCCAATCCGTAGTAATCGTCTTGTTTCCACACATCGAAAGGATGATTGTGGCACTTGGCACATTGCATGCGGACGCCGAGGAAGACTTGACCGATTGATTCTGCTGCAATGGTGGGATCGCGATGCGTGCGATGAAAACTGGCAGGGGGATTGTCAAACGTGCTGCCCACCGAGCTTATCAGGCTGGCGGCAATTTCGTTCATCGGTCGGTCTTCGGCGAATTGCTTTGCAAGCCAATCGGCAAAAAGCTGAGTCCCTTTCGCACTCATAACTTTCTGCTCGTTGCGCAGTACGTCGCTCCATCGCAACGCCCAAATTCGAGCCGTTGCTGGATCGGCCAGCAGTTTATCGCGCCAAAAATCCAGCTTGTCCGACTGCTCATCCACCAAGAATTCTCTCATCTCTGTGACGGTTGGCAATCGTCCGACGGTTACTAAGAACATGCGTCGAAGAATGCGATTCGTGTCTGCCACACCCGTCGATTCAATATGCAGTTGATCCAATTGCTGCTGAATCAGTCGATCGATTGGATTCGCAAATATCGGTGACGATGGGGCCGCTTGATCGCTGGCCAAAAAAGTAATGCGAGTGCTCGAACGCGCCTGCAAGTACGACACAGCAATCGCAACGTCCAGCGGATGTTCGGCCGACACACAACCTGTTTCGTCAATCGCAACGCCCGCCGTCAAGTTCGGCTCATAGCGAGCCCACCGCGTTACATCGCGTACAGATCCATCCGCCCAACGAGCCCAAACAACCAATCTCAGCGTGCGCGAATCGGTTGGGATGATGGCACGAGCGGGTTCGACTCGCAGTTCGACCAACTCATTGGATGGATTTGTTAATTGATTTTGGCTTTGCTGATTGTCCTCGGACTCAATCCATCGCTTCATCCAATCGTAAGCGATCGAGTTGCGGCGAAGCTTCACACCGCCTTGATGCGCGAGTCCCCCTGACGGTTTGCGCAGCACAAGACTCTGTTCGGGCTCGATCCAGTCAATGCGTCTTCCGCCTTGATCGAGCGTAATGCTCTCGAAGTCGAATCCTGGATCGTCTCCGCGAAGACTGAATCGCAAGCCGCCTTTGCCGTGAAGATTTCCATGGCATGTTCCCAAGTTGCAGCCACTCTTGGAAAGCACGGCCGAGATTTCACGAGGGAAGCTTGGCGGTTCCGGCAATGATCCCTTTATCGAAATCGGTCGCGTTACGGTTTGGTCTTGGTAAGTAATCCTAAGAACCGTTTGCCCGTCTCGGGTTGCGTGAATCCATCCTTTTGAATCAAGCGACGCAAGCGAAGGATCGTCGAGGTGAGCTTCGTACTTATCGGCGATTAATTCTCGAACCGTACCATCCTCGGCGCGAAGCACGGCAACAAAACGCGCTGGATAATCTGCGGATGCATGGATGGTCTCAGGAAGTACTTCCAATCGGCCTTCACCAGCCACTGCGCAATCCGAAACAAAATCCGCGGCGAAGCACATGAATACCGCAGCAACCGACAAACGTGTTATCACGTTCGTTGTCAAATAGTAACGGTCTGTTTGCAAAATACTATTCACGTAATAAGCCGAAACAGTTGCGGAAAAAATTCGTAGAACGGCTCTCCAGGGCCGTTCTGATGGGATCTCATTTGACGGGCCGGGAAGCCCGTCCTACTGAGATTATCCAAGCTCTTAGGGGTAATTTGGCGGGCGTATTGGTATAGTATACCAGAGGATCACCTTCTTTACGAACCACGAAAACAAGGCATTACTGGGGCGCACAACTTTATGGCGATATGTCTTCCCAATTCGTGTGGGACGCAGGTTACGAGAAATGTTTTGGGCCGACTATGCATCGAATAATCAAAGCCAATAAATTTTGCTTTGCGACGTTCGTTGCATGCCTTGCTGTTAGTCTACTTGCGCACGGTTCCCTTGCCGTTTCGCAGGAGCCGGGTCTACCAACACGGTCGGATTCCGCCAACCTGTTCTCCGAACGGATTGCCCCCGTGTTGGCTTCACGCTGCATAGCTTGCCATTGTGATCGGCTGGCGGAAAGCGAATATCGCATGGGGCGAGTGGATCAGCTTTTCGTTCCTGGAGCGTCGGGCGAAATGCCCGTCGTCGCAGGTGATCCGCAAGCGAGCGAATTGCTTCGGCGGCTTGTGTCGACTAACCCTGACGAGCAAATGCCCCCCGATTCCGAGCCCTTGCCCGCCGATGAAATTGAGTCCATTCGGCAGTGGATTGCTGAGGGAGCAACGGTTGTCGGTAGCGAGCAAAAATTGCTGGGCCAAATCGCTGACGACGCTGATCGCAAAACGACTGCGCCTGAGCATTATCCACGCGCTCTTCCCATCAGCAGTTTAGCATGGGCCGCAGACGGACAATCCGTATGGGTTTCAGGCTATCACGAAATCACTCGTTGGAACGTAGCCGATGGTAAGCTTGCCGAGCGCATCGGACAACTTGGACGTCGCGTTGCGTGCATCTCAGCCAGCGCGGATGGAAAATGGATTGCCGTGTCCAGTGGCATTCCAGGTCAAGCAGGCACAGTATCCCTTCATTCGATTTCCGATACATCAAGTACGATAATTTTGTTTCGAGACGTGGACATTCCCGCTTCCATAGCGTTTGCTCCGCGATCGCAACAGATCGCGATTGGCGGTGCGGACGGCGTGTTGCGTGTTATCGACGTCAATACGGGCAAGACCGTATTTCAGGCCGCTGCTCATGCAGACGCGATTCAGGAAGTGCAATGGAGTTCCGATGGCCAACAATTGATGTCCGCATCACGGGACCGAACGGCAAGATTGCTCCGCGTAGAAGGTTGGCAGTGGATTGCTGCGTACGACAAACACGAACGCGCCGTGGGTGGTGTGACGCGCATTCAAACGGGCATTGTGACGCTTGACGAGACGGGCAAGCTTCGCGTTTGGACCTCGGACAACGGCGAGTACACGATCGCCGCAAAGGACGGATTCTCCCGACGACTTGTCGGAATTCAGAATTGGCATGACCAAGTCCTGGTCCCAGTTGGTCCCAAAATACTTCGCACCAAGATCGAATGGAAAGACGTCGACGATGGCAAAGATAAAGAAGGAAAGCCCAAGACCAAGAAGCAAGCCGAATGGATCGAACTGCCCAAGATTGAATCGAACTCCGACGGTACCATCCTCTCGTCTGCTATTCACTCAAGCGGACAGCTTGTCACGGGAAATTCGAACGGTCAAGTCTCTATTTGGCAACTCAGTACCGACCACCCACCAACAATTGTCCGCAAATTTGACGTTCGACCGTAACCACGTATGTGGGTTATGCAATTACGATTGAGCAACGAAGTGGACAATACTTCCTAAAATATCGTTTCGAGTTTTCATAGTGCGTCCGAAACTTCCCGTTATTTGACCGGCGCTTTGATCTGGCTGTTGCTGACAAAGGCGACTTGTTGGCTATCGGGAGACCAAGAGTTGACATTGATCGATCCCTGACCGCCATAGAGGTAAGCAATGACCCGGGCTGGCCCGCCTGCTGTCGGCATCACGCGAAGATAAACCGGTTTATAAAAAGGATGATCGGACGATTTGATGTCGCTTGGAAATGAAATAAAAACAACCGATTCGCCATCCGGCGACACGTGAGGAAACCAATTGTTAAACTCGTCATCGGTGACTTGAACTGGATCGCTACCATCGGACTTCATTTTCCAAATCTGCATGTGACCACTGCGTTCCGAGTTGAAATAGATGCTCGCACCGTCTCGGGAGAATTCTGGACCGTCGTCCACACCCTTAGTCGTGGTCAATCGGACTTCGTCGCCACCGTTTGACGGAATGCGAAAGATGTCGATATCGCCGTTGCGATCGCCAGCGAACACAAGCGATTTTCCGTCGGGAGACCAAGCGTGCAAATACGACGGGCCAGCTTGTGTGATCAACTTCGGAGTGCCACCTTCGACAGGCAGCGTGTAGATCAGCGACTTGCCTTGTTGTTCTTGTGTGTGGTGGCTGATGCCGAGCAGCTTCCCATCCGGCGACAAGACGTGATCGTTATTGTTGCGATTGGCGAACCCAGTATCGATCTCCTTCGACGATTTGGTTTCCAAGTCGAATCGAAAAAGTCTGCCGTTGCGATTGTAAACGAGGCTTTTTCCGTCGGGCGACCAATTAGGTGCTTGCAGCGAATCGGCAACGGTATGAACGACAGTGCGATCACCCGACTGGACGTTTAGCAACTCGAGTCGACTACCGAAATATTCGCGGTAGGGGCGAAAGTTGTCGGGTGCAGGGACCGTAAATCGGACGTTGGAGAATACTCCTTTTTCCAAGACGTCAGCATTGTGTGAGCAGATGAACAAACCCACGTCGACTTCCGCACCCAAGTCGAGTTCGATGGACTCGGCTGTTTGCAGCACATCGCCGTCTTTCGCGACCGCCATTGTTATTATGTTGCCTTTACGGGATAGTCGAATGACATCGGGAGATTTAATGTTCGACTCGACTTGTTCGGTCTTGCCACCTTTCGTGCGCCGAAATTGAAGGGACGTAAGTCCATCGCCATGGACTGCAACATCAGCATAAGCAGAATCGGTATCGAGGCTGGTTCGGATAATCCAACCCATTTTGCGATGAAGGTCGATGCCTTCTCCGATCAGCTTGACGCGAGCATCCAGGATGAAATCGCCAGTCATTTTCTTCCAAACTATATGCAATTCGTCTTTGTCGAACCACATATTCTTGCCCGCACCACTCAATCGGTAAGTCTGTTTTTGAGGATCGTATACCGTGGTTCCCGAATGAATCACAGCGCCCACATCTGACGCATGCTCAAACTCCCCCAAATCAGAAACCGCTGAAGAATGTTGGTTGCCTTCCTTCAATTCTTGAGCTGTCAGGGATTGCGATACAGCAGCGACAAGTATGGCGAACAGGGAAATAATTTGCCGTTTCATGAATCTACCTAAGTTAGTTGGGCACGAAAATAGAATTTCAACAAGTGCAGAGCGGTAGGCATCACTCAGTTTTCTTCTCGATCGCGAACAAGTGTTTTTCGCCGCGGATGAGGATTTTGTTCGCGGCGATGGCGGGGGTTGCTAAGACGGGTTCGCCGATCTTGTTTTCGGAGACAATCGTGCCTTCGTCATCCATGGCCACGACAAAGGTAGTGCCGACTTCGGCAGTCAGATAGAGATGCCCGTTACCGGCTACCGGCGATGCCGTATAAGCAGTCGCTTCGTCGTTTCGAACACGTTGACGAAACAATCGCTTGCCAGTCTCCAACGCAAAACTACTCAAGATGCCGCTGTTGTCGAGAATGTAAAGTCGATTTGCGGAAATGAGCGGAGTGGGCATGTAAGGTCCGCCCCGCTGCTTGGCCCAAATAAACGGGTCGCCCGGATTTTCTTCACTGGGATTTTCTTCACTGGGCATTTTAAGCTCGCCCCGCGCCGAATGTTTTAGTGCCACGATTGGCTGAACCGGAGCGTATCCAGTTGCCAGGAGCACGAGATCGGGAGTGACTTGCGGAGTGGGCACCGCGATTTCGGAAAAGCCACCCATCCGCCAAAGTCTTTCGCCGGTACGCGCTTCATATGCTGCCGAACATTTTGTGCCGATCACCACAACAGTCGGGGTTCCATCGGGCGCTCGATACGCAACAGGGCTCGACCAAGTTGGAATCTCATCTCGCGCCGTTCGCCATCGCTCTTCACCTGTCGCAAGATCGAGTGCCGCAATGAAGGAGCCGTCTTGCACGTCGCATTGCAAGATCACCAAGTCCTCGAAAATAAACGGCGAACTTCCAAAACCCCATTGGTAACCGCGATCGTAAAACCAACCGCTATCTAGTTTGCCAACTTGCCTACTCCATTTCAAATTGCCATTCATGTCATAACAGTAGACACCTTCGTTTCCGAAAAATGCGATCACGTTATCGCCATCCGTTGCGGGAGTCGGATTTGCATGGCTACTCTTGGCATGTCGCTTGACCAAGGGAACGCCACGATAAGCTTCCTTTTGCCAGAGCACTTGTCCGGATTCGAGATCGAGGCACAGCAACAAGTACTGGCATTCGCCGACTTGCTCGACCGACTCGACATCGCCATAAGGTCCGACGCGGAATCCGCTTTCGTCACCTTGTTGAATAGCCGTCGTGATGAAAACTTTGTTACCCCAAACAATTGGCGAAGACGTACCAAGCCCAGGTATCGGCATTTTCCAAGCGATATTCTTGTTCGATTCGCCATCCCACTCGATCGGTAGTTCGCGTCCATCGGCTATGCCCCGCGATAGCGGTCCGCGAAAGTTCGGCCAATGGGGACTATCGAAGGAGTAATCGTGGCCGAGCTGGAAAGTCTTGGGGGAGTTTTCAATTTTCGTATTTGGGTCTGGCGTCTGGGACTCGACTCGCGAGAAAGTTTGTATTCGTTCGCCGATCTTCAGTTGCATAGAGCTAACTTTGCCATCGGTTCGCATAAAAACAATGTCCATTCCGCGCGCTGCAAATTTGTCGCCCTCGACAAGAGTCAGTTGCATCGTGCGTTCGGAATCTTCGGGCTTGATTGTTATCGTGTCGCTATCGACAACAACCGTCATTTTAGTTCCCGATTCGCTTGCATAGTCACCGGCGAATTCGGACAGTTTCGATGTGTCGCCAGATGGCTTGGGATCGTCCGGAATGGATCTCGCATCGGCTGGCAGCGATTCCTCAATTAGTTTGGCAATGTCATCCGATTTTGCTGCGCGAGCCATCTTCAATGCGGCCTGCTTGCCAGTCACGGTTGCCTTGTCTGACCCCAGTAAGATTTTTAGTATCGTTTCGTTTAGTGATCCTACGGCCGATGACAATTGGCCGTCGATGTCGTCGGCACCTGCGGCAACGAGATGTTCGACAACCGCGACATGATTTCGGGAAACTGCCCAAGCCAATGGAGAGAAGCGATAGAACTTGTCTTTGGTGTTGGGGTTCGCACCAGCGGCCAATAATGCCGCAACAACTTTGTCATGGCCGTGGTCGCTGGCGAGCGCCAAGGCAGTCACGCCGTATTCTGTGGGTGCGTTGATGTCTACTTTGGCGACGATCGCTTGCTGAACCGTTTCGAGGTCACCTTGGCGAGCGGCTTCGCGCAGAGAATTAGCGTCGGGCCTGTTTTCAACTTGCGACCAAGCCTGTTGGTTTCCCGTCAGGAGAAGAGCGATTAAGAGCAACGAAAAATTTCGCATTGGCGTACCGGAGGAGACTATTGATGATGAAAAATGAGATCCGAGCGTTTCGTGTTAAACTTGAAATGATCATATCGCCGAGCGACAGACGCAACGCGTCGAGATCGCCAAGCCAGCCTGAAAAATCGGAATAGGTCGACTTGCAAAGAAATAACGCTTGAGAAGTCCGCAGAAACAGTCGATGCTAAATCAATAGCCCTTCACCCGCCCTTGAGCCTTGTAAAACCTGGAATTGTTCGCTTTTGGGGCAAGTTGTGCGCTATCGATTCGCGAGCAATTGTTGCCAAAAGACTTATTCTCTGCGCCCCAATTGTCGTTGAATCGGGCCTAGAATTGTAGTGTGATATAACTGAAAAGGTAACACTGAAGAAATCTGTGACTCAGTCTTGGGATGCGAGTTACCGCAGATTGCATGACCCTGGAATTAGTTTGGAGTTTGCCGAAATGGATCAACTGCTCAACAATCCAGTAATGACCATGTGGGGCCCGTCCTTTCTTGGCTTTTACGCGATGCTTTGGGGAATTGCTCTCGTTTGGTTTCTATTTCAAAAGAGACGTATCGATTCGTCACGCGAACTAGCATCGCTACCTTTGCCCGAGGTCGTCGACCCTTACCAACTGGCTTATCTACGAGGTGGATTAAACGAATTGCTTCGACTGGGCACAGTAGAACTATTTAGCCGCGGCGTTATGATCGAAGAAAAAAAGTGGTTAAAGGTTGTCTGGAAGATAGACGAAGCAAAAGTTCCTCCTGGCTTGTTGACTCCCATAGCACGAGAAGTCGGCCACTTCTATCGCGAACTTCGCAAACCGGCAGACCTGTTCCGTCCATCGGCAGAGCGCTCCTTTTTAGAAAACTCACTCACCAAGTACACCGATCCTTGGGACGAGGGGATTGAAAAAGAGCAATTGCGCGTTGACCCTAATCGCAGATCGCTCTTTACTACACAAGTGGCCTTGGTAGTTGGAGCATTGCTGTTTCTAGGTGCGTTGAAAATCGCCAGCGCGATCCTTCGCGAACATTACAATCTTGGCTTTTTGATATTCATGATGATGTGTGGTGCAATCGTATCGCTGGTCGTCTGTATTGCACCGAAATTTAGCGATCGCGGTCGACGATTCTTAAAGGAAGTGCAACTTATCTACGGCCGATACAGCAAGGTCGATAAAAACTATCGGCCCGGAGTAAGTGAATCAAAGGCTGGTCACGTAGACCTCGCCTACGATACGCCAGTAATGGCCATGGGGTTGTTCGGCGTAGCAGCACTACAAGGAAGCGCGTTTTCTTCCGTACATCTTCAATTTCAAAAATCAGCCAGTTCGGGCAGTTCCTGCGGCGGCGGATGTAGCAGTGGCTCTTCGTGCGGCAGTGGATGTGGTGGCGGCGGGTGCGGCGGCTGTGGTGGATGTGGCAGCTAATCACGTGACACGAAACGATCAACTTGCAAAATTAGGCGTGGGCTTAGGATTACGCGACGCATATCACACCGATGTATTTCGACATCGCCGAGAAATTGAATTCCTTGAGATCGTCGCCGATCATTTCTTTGAAACAAATCCTTCGGCTCGCAGTTTACTTAACTTGCTTAAGAACAATTTCCCTCTGATTCCGCACGGGTTGTCGCTGTCACTTGGTAGTGCCGAAGGACTGGATGCTGCCTATCTCGAGCAATTTGCCAAAGTAGTCGAGCACGTCGAGCCCGCGTGGTGGAGCGAGCACATTGCGTTCACGCGGGCGGGCGGAATCGACATCGGGCATTTGACTCCTTTGCCCAAGACTCGCCAATCGCTCGCATGCCTGCGTCGCAACATTCGCCAAGCCCAGGAAGCGATCCAGCGTCCGCTGATTCTTGAGAACATTACCGAAACGATACGATTCCCGAGCGACGAATTTGACGAAGCCAGCTTTCTCGCGCAAATTGTTGACGAAAACGATTGCGGGCTGTTGTTGGACGTTACCAATCTCTACACCAATTCCGTCAATTACCGATTTGATCCGTTGCAAGTTCTCTGGCGGCTGCCCGCTGATCGGATTGTCCAATTGCATTTTGTTGGCGGCCGCTGGGACGATGGCTACTTGGTTGACAGCCATAGTCACGCAACGCCTCTGGAGATTTGGCAACTGCTCGAAGAAGTCGTCAAGTACGCTCCAATCTGCGGCATCATCCTGGAACGCGACGAGCAGTTGCCGCCCATCGAAGAATTACTCGATGAGCTTCGCCAAGCCCGCGAAATCGCAGTTCGCCATGGTCGATTCCCTACGGCTTTGCAACCTGACGATCAACCAGCCTCAAGCTGATGGTACCGCGGACCCGTTTGTGATCCCATGAAAAACCGAGACAATCCCGCTTCACGCAATCCATCGCCGTCGGCGGAGTTTGCGGATCTGGTGGAGTTGCAGCGAGCGTTGGCGGTGGCTCTGACCCAAAGCAAATCGAAACCGCGAATCGATGAGCTTTCAATCCGCCCAACCGGTCAATCAGAAGCTAGCTGCGACGAACGATCGAATAAAATAGACTACCTGCAAGGAATCGATCCGAGCGAGTTACAGCGCGCTTCGGAAACGCTGATGCGCAAGCGAATTTCGCAAACGCGGCATCTGCTGCCATTGACCACCGATGTCTTGGGCACTTCATTTCCTAAATTGTTTCGAGCTTTTGCGACACGCCATCACTTTGATTCGAATGCGGCAATTTTGCTTGACGCAATTTACTTTGCTCGTTGGTTGTCGGCTCAACATAGCGAACCAGATTGGATAATCGAATTAGCTCGATGGGAATCGCTCAGGCTATCTGTCTTGCGTAATCGATTCGCAGTAAAGCTATTGTGTACGCGATTTGATTGGGTTCAGTGGTACACAAGCGATCAGCTTGCCCCACCGCGCCGTCGCCGAGGAATTTGGATTGCAATTCGGGCTGGAACTTGGTTAAGAGTTTGGCGAGTGCGGTGAGCACAAGGGACTCGTCAGCCGCTAGAGGCCGTTAGCCGACTCTCTAGGTCCTTCATGAACTATCGAATCAATTCTGCGTTCGATCTCACAACTCATTATGATGCATGCGGCCCCCATCGATGCACTGATCAATAACTCGCTGTTTCGCGTTTAGGTTGAACTTAAGCTGCAAACTGACTCACCCAAGTGAGTGTGCAGATCAACCTGTCATCGCTACAAAAAACGTCCCTTCAGATCGAATATTGATACTCCTCCCAGCGCGGTGCGTTCTTTAACCGTGCTTGGAGCAGACCAGGCCGTCGAAAAAGATTTTTTTCACTGTAAATCGTTGCTGGGTAACACGTTATGGCATTCTCACCCCACCATTGCGCATTTTTTTTTTTTGTTCTTGTATTCGTCCAAAACGCGATAAAATACTGCTAAGTAAAACCGCTCTTGCATCGTTCTCTCACAGTAAATGGGATTCAGGGGAAAAATCATGAGATCTATGCTTGCTTTTGCCACTTGCATAACGGGGGCATTTCTTGTTTGGACAATTACTTGCCTGCCCAGCCTCTCAAGTTTGTCCGCTGACGAGGCAAATGCATTACTCGGAGGCGCACCTTGTACTCTTGTGAGCAGTTGTGCTGGCGGGGCCGGCTGTGGGGGAAATTTGGAATGTTATGGCTGCGAGACTATTGGCGTGGTTGGAGGAAACTGCAATGGGTATGATCCGGCAAAATGTATCAACACCTATACAAGTTGCGGTCGGAGAATTGTAGCGAATTGTCTAGGCGCTGCTCCGGCCGCTTGCACGTTGACCAATCCGCGGCAGTTTAGCGGTAATTGTGTTTCCATTGATACATGTGTTGCACCTGGGTCGGGAAACTAAAATGCGAACTTGGCAAACAAGAATTTTTCCTTCTGTTAGCCTAATGATCTTTTTTTTACTTCCGCCTGGTGAATGGACTGTTGCGCAAGAATTGAACGTAGATCAAAAGTTCGCGTGTGATGTGTTGGACTCACTTGTTCAGCAATATCGAACGGAAGAAGGCAAAGGATGGGAAATTACTTGGAGAGAAACGTTCGTCGATAAAGGGGAGAATTGCCCATGCATGGACTTCAGCGAAGACCCATTAGAATCGAATGGCCGATTCGTTTTTCGCATAGACGAAGGCCTATTTTGGGAAGAATGGCAAGGGAAAGAGCGATTCGTTGGATCGATTGATTGGATCACCAAGGAAACCAACCAGCTTCAGCATCACAAGATTTTCTCGAAGAGTGAGGATGGGGCGGTTATAAATAAAACAAAATCGTTGGGTGGAACTCGCAACAAATCAGAGGTTATAGGGCCACCAAGTTCGTTTGCACCCGCGTACTTTCCGCTATTGACGTGCATCGCAGTGAAAAAGGCAATCACAGAAAATCCAGAAGCGTATCCGAGGGTACGTGTTGTTTTGGACGGGCCAAGGTTGAGCATCTTGACAGTCTTCGGCAACAACGATTTTCTCACGACTAAGTACAACTTCATCAACGAGAACGGTAAGACTCAATTAACCGAAGCTCGGTGCGTACTCAATCTCGACTCGGGTAAGAGTATCCGGACTTATTCCTACGACAATATTTCTTTCCAGGGGCTTCCTTGGCCTTCGCAGCTTCGAATGGACTACACAGGTGTTGGAACCTGCAGTTTTCGAATCAACTTTGACCCGCCAAAACTGGTCGATCTGTCATCCAACTGGCTTGAGTTGATCTATCCCGATGACACTTCGCTTACGGACGAGATTGCTGGAACTGTTGGCCGAGTCGGCGGGTCTCGCGTGACAGCCGAGCGGGTACAGAAACTGGCCGAAGAACTGAAGGATATGGATAAGCCCGCTTTGGGGACTGCATCTCAGAGTTGGATACAACTGCCCTCACTGCTGATTGCATTTGTACTCGCCATCGCAGTTTTCTTCCTTTGGAAACGATTTCGTGCACTTGGGTAGGTTCGATGATTGCCTGCATACTTCATCAACTTGTTTTGTCATACAGCTTAGTACACTTTTCGTTTATTCAATTCGTGCCGGCTTCGGCAGACAAAAAAATGCCGTGTGGCATCGCATGTGCGCAACTTGTGATTCTGGCGCAAAATCCGACTCGCCCGAATATAGTAAAAGAGTCGACCGTGGACTGGACTAAGGAGGCTCATTCGATTCTCGATGTCCAGAAAGTTCTTCGGGAAAGTGGAGTTAGAACCGAGCGGGTTCGTGCAGCCTTGAACGAGTTGTACTGGTGTCAAAGACCAATCATCGTTTTTATTCCTGCATCAAAAGAATCCGAACAAAAGCAACGGAGTGAATTCGGGCATTTTCAGGTAATGCGAAAGAGTCTCACCGGATGGCGTGTTTTTGATCCGCTGTTAAGCGACGAATCTCACCCAGTTCTTCCAATCGATTCGGGGAAAATTGGTGCGAGCCAGGGCATACCTTTTACATTCGATGACGATGTAAATATTATTCTGGTTTCAGAAGATGCAGTGTTCTATAGCTTTGTTTTCCCGGCTTTGAGATTTAGCGCAATCGTTACGGCCCTTATTGCGGTTGCATTATGGACGGTCGTGACTGCACGAAAACGCAATGCAATGATACGGATGGCGTTGTTGTTCATGTTGATTTGCACCGGTTTCAGCAGCGGTTGTAAGCCTAGTCTTGAGCGTGAAGTTAAGAATAATTCTGAGAGAGAAGAACTAATTGCTAAAGTGAACCAAGAAATTCGACGAGAAATCGGCAACGATTTCCCAATTGAAATTGTCGATCAAATCGGAATTGAATCGTTGCCAAAAAATCTTGAATCACGGCCAAATCAACAGTTTTCGGTTCGCCTTGTAAATCGGTCACGAAATAGCATTTCATCAAATGATGTTCGGATTGCGAAAACATGCTGTACTCCATTTCGATTGATTCATCATGCACCTGTTCTCGTTCAACCCGAAGAAGAGTTCGATGTCCTGGTCGAGATTGATGGTAGGAATTTGTTCCAAGGGGTAAAGCTCCCGTTATCGCTGACTACTGCAACAGAGTTCGGGAAACGGTACATTGAAATTCAGGTACTAATGAATTTTAGCGGAGACTTCTGCGAACTCGCTCTTGAGCACGACGTGAATTTTGGCCTGGTTCGTTCGAACGCCTCGCCAATTGTTAGACACACTCGGTTATTCGTCATTACTAATCAAGACGCCTTGCCCTACGGAATTGAAGTGATCTCTCAATCTCCCGGTCTAGAGGTCAAATTGGATATTGACGGAGCGAAAAGAAATCCTGACGGATACCGAGGACATTCATTCTCCATTCCCTTGGAAGTGACTTTTGATTCTTCAAAATATGTGCGTTCAGGCAATCCTGATTTTGAAATTGGCTTTCCAATTGGAACTAGTTTGCCATGTGTAATCTCAGTTGATTTAGTTAATTATTTTTCAATTAATGGCAAAAGCAACTTGCGAGTTCCGATTGTCGCCGGCAAGCCATTGATGTCCGATGTCGAGATCGAGAGACTGTTCGATGGACAAAAGGAAATCAAAGCGACGGTTTTGGGCATCGACGAATTAAAATTAATTCCAGTTGATGAAACTTCTGGGAAATATCGATTGGAGTTTCACAAACTTAGCCGCAAATACAACCACGGCGATAGAGTTAATGGGGTCATTCGAGTTGAAGCGAATCATTTGAATAATACAATTTGTGAGGAATTTCCGTGCGAAATCATCATGGTTGGGTCAATCGCCCCGGATTGAGCCTCATCGAGCTGATGATTGTTCTTGCTATCCTGGGAGCCATGACGACGTTGGCTGGGGTTGCAATCCAAGCAACTCGCGAATCGGCTCGACAGCTTCAGTGCCTCAATAATCTCCGCGAAATGGGATTAGGTGCTCAGGGCTACTACGCGCAGCATCGAATGTTTCCAGTTGGTGTGGCTGATCATCAATCACAAAATGCCGAGAATGGTTTGGAAATCAGATGGCAATTGTCGGCTCAATTCCATTTACTGCCCTATGTCGACCAGCAATCGATTGCGAGTTCCATCTATCCTAAAATGAAAGTAGACGAAGCAAACAACACGCTTCGGCAAACATCGGTTCCAATTTATCGTTGTCCCTCCGAAACTCTCCTAATTCCGTTCAGCACGAGCTATCTATGTAACGGAGGCATTTCCGCCAGCCCAGTTGACGCTTTGGATCACCAACGGGGAGTATTTAGTACGAATGAGGTTCGAACCATCCCCGACGGATTCTCTCATACAGTCGTATTTTCAGAACGTCTAATTGGCACGAGAATTTTCGGTCTCCCCCGAACCGGAAAACCACCCAGAGATTTGCCAGTTACCATGGATCAAACCATCCCCCCGTCTTCGATCAACACATGGACGCATCACTGCGCTGAATTAGAAGCACCTGAATTCTGGGTTCCTTGCTCCGGTTGGGAATATTGGAGCCATAAAGATACGTTCTACAACCATATTCTTCCACCGAACAGTCTTGGAAAAGACTGCTTGACACTCGGCGGTCCGCATATGGGTGTCAAGACTGCTCGTTCATTTCACAGATCAGGCGTCCAAGTTGCTTTTGCCGATGGTCACGTAAGTACCGCAAGCCAGTCGATTGATTATAGAGTTTGGCGTGCTTTAGCGACGATCGAGGGACACGAATCAAACATCGAATTCGACGACCAGCAGTAGGCTGCCAAAATCCCGTTGCTATTTTGTGTAAAGGTGTGTCAATGATTTAGTTGGTTATGGCGAATTGCATCTGCGTTTGCGAGGTGCTAGGTTGTCGTGAATGGAACGAATGAAAAATAAACGGATTTAGGACGTTGTGATTGGCATCCTCGACTGGAAATTAGGAAACGACATTGAAAAAACTCTGATTCATCCGAATTCGTTTACTACCGAGAATTTACAATCAGTACCCTTCGTAGACTGGCGCAAGCAGATCGAAAAACTTGACGCAACAAGAAACACCTCCAACAAATAGTGCGTCATTGGGCTTTAATTGCCTAGGCTGGCAAAGAAAACTGCTTTGCTAAGTGCGTGCAAAAGTATATATTTCCAAAGAAAGGCGCCATTTACTTTAATGTTTGCGTCGCCAGTTCGGTATTGAGTCTAAACTCTAAGAATCTACTTTAATATTTGCGTCGCCAGTTCGGTATTGAGTCTAAACGTGAGAGACGATGAACATGTTTGGAAAATCAGGAATCATGAAAGTGTTTTGTGGGATCTTGGTGATTGTGCTGAGCCTTGCTGCAATTTCGAGATCACAGGATAAGAAGGAAGCGATCGACGAAGAGGTCGCTTCTTATCTTGATGCTGTCTTTGAAAGTAGTTTGGCGGTTGAAAACTACGATGTAACAATCACAAATTGGCGAGGTTGGCGACCGCATTTACAGGGATTCGTTGAACAGGAAATCAAGTGGCGTATGATCATGGACATGAAGAACGAACGCTGTTTGTTTCTAAAAACGGTTGTTAAGACAGATGAGAAAGGCAAGCGTACGGTTGATGCGCCTTTTGGATATTCGTATTCAGATGGCATGGTAACGACGCTGGTCGATGCCGAAATCGCGGACCGATTTGCGAAAATGTCATTTGGTGAGTTCTTGATGCGAGGCGTTCCTCTACCAAATGCTTTGCAGTTTAGTAGGTTTCCAGCACCCTACATGGGCAAGTCACCGGAAGAGTACAAGCGCAACATAAAGGTTCCTTTCACAGGAGCCAAGGCCAAGGTGTTACCCGGTGGGGAAATTGAACTTAGTAACGACCGCTCGCGGGCGCGCATTAACGCGAGTAATTTCTCCGTAACAAGCGTTGTTTATTTCGACGGGAAAAAAGAACGCGGGAAGGTGGAGAACAAATACGAGGAGAAGGATGGGGTCGCCCGGTTGGTTTCACAAACCGGGAGTGGCAGGGCGCCTCAAAATACGGACGAAATAGGTCGAACTGAAATTACTTGGCACCGTTTCAACGAGAAGGTTTTGGAATTCCCAAAAATCGAAGATGTGACGAAAGATCAGGTCGCCATGCTCCGTTTCATCAACAAAGAAAAAGAATGAAAAACATTATTTGTCTAAGTCTGCTCGTGAGTTGTACGTTGGTCGATTCAGCCTATGGACAAGCGACATCGAAAAATGCGAAGGACAATCCAAACAGACATGCCTTCGTATGGGGAATTTTTGGTGGTGAATTAGGGTCTTATCAGGAAGCCTTTGAGCTTGGCGAAGTAGAAGCTGGTTCGAGGCACGAGATTGGAATTGCGATTCACAACAACTCGGATGAGCCGATATCATTGATGTCCCCTAGCATCGCGGGAGCGAAAGCAGAGGATCTTCCTAAGGAAATAAAGATCGACTCCAACGGTGCTCGCGCACTGCGATTTTTCGTTGAAACGGACGTATTCCCACGACGAGTAGAAGGGAGTGCAGTAGCGTACTTCGCAGACGAAAACGGAATTATCTTTCCAGGTTTCAAAGTCAATTGGCGCTATAGAAACCTGTCCAGTTTTGCTAGTTCGGAATTAGTCGATACGGCGGAATTCGGCAGCGACTACACAACCACGCTGGAATTACTCTTTAGCGATGAAAAAAAGGCGAAGAACGCGAGAGTAATCGGCCTTAAGGAAATCGAATTTTTGCAAGCCGCTGTCGTTAAAGACGGTACAAAATTCGTGGCCGAACTGAACATCCCACAAGCACGTCTCACGGGAAATCTCAAAGGCACTTTAGCACTTGTGTCGTCCAACGGTGATGAGCTAGATCGCATTCCTTTGTCGATTCAGCCAAAACCCGAAGTTCAGATCAGCCCAAAACGTACGATTGTCGTCAGGTCCGATGGTACCCCGAGCTTATTTGAAACCACGATTATCGTTACTCCGAATCGCAAGGGAGAAATCGTGTCGAAGATAAAGTGTTCTATTCCACCAGAGTTTGGTGAGGTCACGGACACGGTGGCGCAGCCGCTTGGCAAGAGAGCGTACAAAGTCAAAGTTATATTTGAACTCAAACCTAAGGCGTTTGAAAAACACGGGGGCATTCCCTGTGATGCCACAATCGAACTTAGTTCCAAGATCGAGAAAGTTCAGTGGCTGATCGACACACTGTGACACGTCCGCTCTGCTTCTTGAAGTCTGGGTGAAGATGGAGAAATCAAAGCCCGCGAATCGGTGTGCCCTGTGCGAGCAAGTTCAGTAGATTCTGAGGTAGTCCGCCGGTCACTCGGACTTGGTCGACGTCGAGCAGCGACTGCAGAATCGTGGCGGTTAAGTCGCGGATGCGAACGGGATCAGATAGTGGCGTTCCGCCATCGCGAGCGGACTGGCCGATGATTTGACCGGAACCGAATCCGCCTCCGTAAAGCAGCAATGGGGCAAGGTTACCCCAGTGGTCGCGGCCGCCGCTGTTGTTGACTTGAGGAGTGCGGCCCATCTCGCCGCAACAGACCAGCAGGATCTTGTCCTTCAAACCACGACTTTCTACATCGTCCATAAAAGCCGACACAGCGTGGTCGAACGGCCTACCCACGTAACCCATGCCCTCGTTGCACGGAGCGTTGTTTACATCCGAGTGCATGTCCCAGACAAAGCTCGTTGTGATTGTGACGAATCCACAACCGCGTTCGCAAAGTCGGCGAGCCAACAACAGCAGTTTGCCAATCGATGCCCCGTGGTCCGCGTAATGTTTGTGATTGTTCCATTTCTTGTTGATGCGATCGGGATTTGCCAAGGGCAGCGTGTCGTAAAGATCGACCAATCGCGAATCTTCCTTAGATAAATCGAATGCATCGGATACGCCATTGAGAAGCGCTTCGAAGGCTTGCTGTTGTAAATTGGTTAGGCCGTCGACTGCTGTACTTGAATCCATCTTGCGTTTCCATTCGTCGAGCCCTGCGAGCAATGCACGACGATCGCTTAGTCGAGTTGGAGGCAAGTTGAGTTTCATATCCTCTTGCAATCCGCCACCCGCCCCAGGAACAAAAGGCGCGTAAGCCGATCCTAGGTCTCCCGATGAAGAAAAATTACCAAAATCGGTAATGGCTGGTCCTGCATCCGCATGCACGGCCCGGGGAAATAGCGTCACATTGGTTGGCATCGCAGATCCCGAGCGCAACGGCCCTGCAATCCGTGAATAGAGCGAGCCCATATTGGCTCGCAGGGTATCGGCTCCAACAACCGGTTTGATATCGTGATTGCCATCGCCCGTAACGTAGGATCGCACGATGTTGAGCAAATGCGCTCGCTTGGCAAGTTTTTCAAAAGTCCCGCCAAACGTCACGCCAGGAATCGTCGTCGCCACTTCACCAGTCTGGCTGCGAATATTCGATGGCGCATCCATCTTGGGATCGAAAGTTTCAAACTGCGAAGGCCCGCCATGCATGAACAAGAAGATAACGGATCTATCTTTCGTCAGTGAATGGGAGTCGATGCCTCGTGCTTTGAGCGCTAGCAAGTCCGTCAAAGCCAACCCGCCCAGACCTAGTCCACCAACGCGCAGGAACTCGCGACGCAGGGGTCGTCCAACGTTTGAGTACGTGTTGTGGAAGCTGAGCATCGGAATAAAAACCTAGCAGGTGGGATCGGCGAGGCAGGCAGGGGGAGTTATTCAACATCCGTAGTATAGCCGAAAGCATTTTATGAAAGAAATCCGAACCCACAAAAAAAAAATATCGCCACAGTCGACCGCCCCGCCCCCAAACCCAACCGATTTGTATCAGTCTGATAGCAACTCCAAGCAACAACCGAGCCCATGAAACCCAGACCAATGCCAATGAATAAACAGGAGTCGCGGAGCGACGACACGTTAGAGCCTGGGACGTGAGCCCCAGGAACAATAACGCCCCAGGAACGATAGTCGCGGAGCGACGTCATGCTAGAGCCTGGGACGTGAGTCCCAGGTACAATAGCGCCCAAGCAACAGTAGTCGCGGAGCGACGGTAGGTGTAATCCGAAATTCGAGGAGACAATCCATGCCCTCAACGCATCATGGCATTTTGATCCATATCATTTTTAGCACGAAAAACCGTGCACCCCTCATCTCCGATCGATGGCAAGACGATTTATTCGCCTACATGGGTGCCACCGCTCGCGAACACAACGCCATCGTTCTGTGTTCTGGTGGGATCGAAGATCATGTGCATTTGCTCGCGAAACTCCATCCATCCTATGCGTTGGCGGACACGGTCCAATTGATCAAGGCAAATTCGTCCCGATGGATCAATCAAGAACGAAAAATCGAAGCACGTTTTGAATGGCAACGAGGGTACGGGGCTTTTTCGGTTAGCCAGTCACAGGCCGAGAAAGTGAAACGTTATATCCAGACGCAACGAGAACATCATGGAGGTCAGTCGTTCCGGGACGAATACCTGGCAATCCTCCGTCGTCATGCAATTGAGTTTGACGAACGTTACGTGTTTGACGATGAGATTGTTTCGTAGAAGGGACGGGTGAAACACCTGCCGTCGCTCCGCGACTCTGGGAATTGGGTTGGTCGCGTTTTCCTGGGACTCACGTCCCAGGCTATAGCATGCCGTCGCTCCGCGACTATCAACCCGCGACTATCAACCCGCGTTGCTTCGCAACTCTGGATACGGGTGGGTCCGCGACTCTGGGAATTGGGTTGGTCGCGTTTTCCTGGGACTCACGTCCCAGGCTATAGCATGTCGTCGCTCCGCGACTATCAACCCGCGTCGCTCCGCGCCTCTGGATACGTGTTGGTCCGCGACTCTGGATACGTGTTGCTCCGCGACTCTGGATAAGTGTTGGTCCGCGACTATCGACACGCGTTGCTTCGCAACTCGGATTGAGGTGGTTTATGTTTTCCGGGGGCTCAGGTTTTTCTTGGGGTGGCGTTGCAGGCTTTGTGAATTGGGGTGTTAGGCGTCGGTGATGATTTCGAGATTTTGGTTCTTGAGAATGGCCATCGCAAGTCGGATTTTGGGGTACTCGATGCGTCCGTGAAGGGCTTCGTGGATGGGTTTGAGCCGCTCGGTGCTCGCGTACTGTACGACGTTGCGAATTGCTTCGAAATCGTCAAGAGCTAGCCATGGCGACGGGTCGGTGATTTTTCGATCCAGAATGTAGGCGCTTAAATATTCGGAGACGGTGGTTGGTGCCCGATCAATTTTCGAGCAAACTTCCTCCATCGATAGCCCTTGATCGAACAGCTCAAACGCAGCAAGTGCTGTTGAGTTCTTGGGGTCGATTCGAGGTGCGACCAATGGGGTTTGATTTGCCGGCACGCCGTTCTCTTCGCAGTGCTGTTTGATCAATTGGACAATTGGCTCGCCAAAATCCTGCGCCTTCTTATTTCCGATTCCATGGACGTTGAGAAGTCCGCTGATTTCGGTAGGGCGACGTCGAGCCAGATCGCGAAGTGTCACGTCGCCACAAATGACATACGATGGAACAGCGCGTTCGAGGGCGGCCTGTCGTCGCCAAACACGAAGCTTTTCGAAGAGCGCCTTGTCCACAGCTTCCCATGAATCGACAACCGACAACCGAGTCGCTTTTGTCTTTTGTTCGGCGGCTCGAGAAAGGGTCGGAGCAACCCTGCCACGCAATAACTCACGACCCGAATCGGTTAGACGAAGGACATTGTATTCACCAACGCGTTGCAAAAAGCTTTGGGCCAGCAATTGCTCGATCCAATCGCGTATGTCGGAGGGTCGGTATTCTTTAAGCAATCCATAAGTCGACAGTTGGTCATGATTTCTATTCGAGATATCGGCGGACTTAGACCCGGCAAGGACTTTGGCAACGTATGCTGCCCCAAAATTCTCTTTGACGCGAACAATGCAAGAAAGAATTTTCTGGCCCAAAGTGAGCGGGTCGGTAACTTGTTCGAATCGGCCAAGGCAAACGTCGCAGGCGTCGCACCGCCCGCGAGTCCACGCTTGACCAAAGTGTTCCGTCAATCCCTGATGCCGGCACTTGGTCGAGACGCAGAACGAATGAAT
>JANMNK010000299.1:0-2420 GCA_031373875.1 Pirellulaceae bacterium
CGGTCAATAATTTCCTTGGCATAACCGCTGATGAACAGGAAAGGCAAATTTGGAAGTTTCTCGTGCACGATTTCGGCAAGTCGATAACCACCCATTTCAGGCAGGACGACATCGGTTACCAGGATTCGAATTTCGTGAGCATGCAATTCGAGCAATCGCAGCGCATCTTTGCTGTTCGAAGTTTCGAAAACTTTATATCCGTGTGCCTCAAGAGAGATCCTCGCGATTGATCGCACAGCTTCTTCGTCTTCTACGAGCAAGATCGTCTCAGAACCCGGGGTCGAGGTTGAATCGGCAATGGCGATGGTTTCGACGTGCTGGTCGGAGGAGACGGGAAAATGCAGTTTGAAAATTGCGCCGTCTCCAAGCCGGCTTTCGAGTTGAATTTTTCCTCCAATTTGCGCGACAATTCCATGGACAACGGATAGGCCAAGACCGCTACCTTTGCTGGCATCCTTGGTCGTAAAAAACGGTTCGAAAATCTTTTGTTGCAGATCAACGGGAATTCCACAGCCCGAATCTTCGAAACGCAGTTCGACATAATTTCCCGGCTGCAGATCGGGTACCTCATTTGGATTGTCGCTCGTAACTTGAAACAGACAAGTCGATATTTTGAGCGATCCACCATCAGGCATCGCATCACGTGCATTGACTGCGAGATTCATGATGACTTGTTCTAATTGTCCAGGATCAGCCAGGATCGACGGAACATTCGGGGCAAGGTCCAATGCAAGATTAATGTCCTCGCCGATAAGTCTTCCCAGCAAAACTTCCATTCTCGATATGGCATTATTAAGATTCAAATTCTGCGGTTTAAACACAGCTTTGCGACTGAAAGCCAAAAGTTGCTCTGTTAGTCGAGTTGCTCGCTCGCCTGCGTCGCGAATAGCATGGACGGGTTCGTAGAATGCATGACCTGGACTTAACTTGCCAGTCAATATCTCGCAGTAGCCGTTGATCACTGTCAGAAGATTATTGAAGTCGTGAGCGACGCCACCAGCCAAGCGGCCGACAGCTTCCATTTTCAGCGAGTGTTGCAGTTGGGCTTGAAGATGACGAAGCGCATCTTCTGCGGTACGACGTTCCGTTATGTCCTGTGCCGTGCCGATGACTTTCACGACTCGACCTAACTGGTCGCGGACTGCGTGGCGGCGAATGCAAACAGTTCGATCTTGTCCATCGGGATGCGTGTAGTTGTACTCGTGTTCCGACGCTTCTTCAAAATCCTTCATGGTCAACGCGGAGTTGGATTCGTCAGTCGGAGTTCGACTTGCGAGGAACTCCAGAAATTTTTGGTGGCCTTCCTCGTCAGAAAATCCAAAAATGCGATTGAGCGCGCGCGAACAGTGGCCTTTCCAGGTATTCAGGTCAATTTCAAAAGAGCCGATGCGTCCGATTTCTTGCAGTTCAGTCAATCGCATCTGATTTTCCCGAAGTGTATCTTCGGTCAGTCGCTGTGAAGTCACATCACGGTACGTTAACAACCTGCATTCGACTTGCCCATCGTCGCTCAAAATTTGCGAACCACTAAACAAGAGCACGCGATACTCCAAAGCGCCAATTTTTTTTATCAGCACTTCATAATTCGCGAACGTTTGCCCGTCTAATAATCTTCGGTGCGGAATATCGGATACATTTAGCGGTGCAAAACTAGCATCAAACAAAGAATACGGACCGAATAGATTCGAACGATTGAGTTGAAATACATTAAGGTTTTCCGTGTTAAGAAGACGCAAAGCAGCGCTGTTGTGGTCCAAAACAGCTCCATCTGGCGACAAGACCAAAATGCCTTCTTCGATCTGCTCCAGGAGGGCTTGGTGAATTCGCAACTTGACTTGCAAACCAATATCATTTGTATCGTTGACTTCGGAAAGCGTATCTGCGAGCTTGCGGAATTCTCCCTTGGCCTTGTTTTCGGAATCAAGTCGACGCGTGTCATCACGCAACAGTGTTAAAGTAAAACGAGAGCCATCGATGGTAAAAAGATGTTCTCGATGCGTAACGTGTACTGATGTTCCGTCCTTGCGACGATAACAGGATTTCGAAGAGCGATTTTCAGAATCCACCGCGCCCAAAGATTGCGTTTGTCCCGGCGAATTGTCGAGTCGCAATTCAAAGTCGCTTTGGCTTTTTCCGACAAGTTCGTCGCGTGGGAAACCTAGTATCTTGGAAGCAATACTGTTGACATCGACGATCTTTCCATCCGGACCGATCAACAACAATGCATCGTATCCGCTCTCGATAAGGAATCGGTATCGAGCGTCATGTTCTCGCAAGCTTCTGTAAGCTTGATCAGCTTTTATCGCAACCGAGGCAAGTCGCTCGGCTCTCCAAATTAACTCTTCACTCTTAGCGTCCGGCAGTCCAACGTGTTTCGAATAGAGCGCAAACGTGCCGATGACACCGTCGGGCTCCCCCGC
>JANMNK010000450.1:0-2022 GCA_031373875.1 Pirellulaceae bacterium
CGACTCGACAACAACCGCAGCGACCGGTGCCTACGTCTTTGAAAACGTTCCGAACGGGAACTTTTATGTTGAATACACACTTTCGGATAGTCAGCGGCAAACCTTTACAAATGCAAACCAAGGTAACGACTTCGTCGACAGCGATGCGGCAAGTGTTGTTGGGTTAAAAGGGAAATCGAGTCTCTTCAACTTCCAAGCGAGTTCTTACAACTACCACATGGATGCGGGACTCCTCATTTCTGAACCGCCAGTGATAGGAGGTTTGGCAACTGTGAATTACACAGAAAATGACCCTGCCATCAACATCGCTCCGAACGCAACTGTGACCGATTCGGATTCGCCGAATTTTGCTGCGGGTAAGCTAACGATCAATATCAGCAGCTCAGCAGACGCGGGCGATAGATTGGCGATTCGACAAGCTAACGGAATTACCGTATCTGGAAATCAAGTCCTGATAGCGGGGCAGGTGTTCGGTGCCTTTTCAGGCGGTACCGGAATCACACCGATGACAGTCAATTTGAATGCCAATGCAAACTCAACCAAGGTGCAGACGCTGCTTCGTAATATTTCTTATCGATCCGTTCTCGAAAATCCGGTCTTGTCCAAAACCGTCGCTTTCAAATTGACCGATGGTGATGGCGGCACAAGCCTTCCTGCGACGCTAACTATTGCGATCCAGCCTATTAACGACAAACCCGTTCTGTCAGTCGGCGGACTCGTTTCGTACACCGAGAACGCAATCCCTGTAATCCTATCGGCAAGCGCCGGAATCACGGATCCCGATAGCGCCGATTTTGATACGGGAGTCCTAAGCCTCGGCATCGTTTCAGGCGGAACAGCTTTGGACAAAATCGGCATTCGAAATCAAGGTACCGGCGCAGGTCAAATTGGAGTGTCGGGCAACGATGTCACTTACGGTGGAGTCGTAATCGGAACAAAATCCGGCGGCGATGCGCTCACTCCATTGCAAATCACCCTCAATGCAAATGCCTCGCTCATTGCTACTCGCGCTCTGCTCCGCAACGCTACATTCGAGACCCTTGGCGACACGCCTGTCACCACACAACGGTCAATCTCCATTACTCTCAGTGACGGCGATACCGGTCTCAGTGATGCTGTAACGAAACTGGTCGACGTACTCCCCGTGCAAGATGCGCCAGTCCTTGCCGATTTCGGCCCCGCGATTCAATACATCGAAAATGGCATTCCACTGCGACTGACGACAACAGTCACCGTCTCAGATGCCGACAGTTCGGACTTTGATACCGGCCAGCTTACCATCCGTTTCGCAGCGAACGGCAAAGCAGAAGATCGACTGACGATTTTAACCGCTGGAAGTATTTCTACCCTAAATAACGAAGTTCAATTTTCCGGAGTAACACTCGGAACATGGGCAGGCGGAGTTGGCCTCGCGCCGCTCATCATCACACTGAATGCAACTTCGAATGCAACCAAGGTTCAAGCACTCGTTCGTAACATTGCCTACAGCAACGTTTCTGAAAACCCCTCAGCGACTGCTCGCACGGTGGGTGTGCGACTAACGGATGGCGATGGTGCAACGAGCGCTGAAGTAACAAAACTCGTCAACGTCTCTCCGCGAAATGACGCCTCAGTGCTCGCCGCAATTGATGGCGACACCACCTATACGAACAACACCCTGGGAATATTTGTTGCGACAACCGCCGGGTCCGCAACGCCCACTGCGACGGTAGCCGACGTCGATAGCCCCAATTTTGATCAAGGCAAATTGACCATCCGAGCAACAACCGGAGCCCATTCGAGCAATCGAATCGAGTTTAGCGGAACGGCATTCACCCTGGACGCCAGCAACAACCTATTGCGAAACGGCACCATCATTGGCGCTTTGAATGCAAACGGCGGCGTTGGCATGGCGAAATTCGAAGTCACATTCAACGCTCAAGCAACTGCTGCGATTGTCCAGCAACTGCTGCGAAGCATCAAGTTTCGAACGACGAGTTCTGCAAGCACCACGCAGCGAATCCTGTCCTTTACATTGACCGA
>JANMNK010000356.1:0-7704 GCA_031373875.1 Pirellulaceae bacterium
GGCATTTGGGGGCTTGGCCAAGTTGCTCGACAAACGGAAAACAACTCGTCGTCAAGCGAAGCAATTACTGGGCTGAAACACGCGTGCAGTGCGAACGAAGCTTTGTTAATCGCTGCCGCGTGTAATGCTCTTGGTGATTGCAAGGGTGTGGAAGCTGGCGCCAATATCGTGCCGCTTCTCAAACATCCAGACCCACGAGTTCAAGCGGCGGCGGCGTTAGCTGTTGGGCAACTTCATCTTTCAACGGGACTGCTTTTCGTTTGTCAAATGCTGGCAACGAATGCGGATGCTGATCCAATTCTAAGGCATGCGGGAATAATGGCATTGGCAGGCCAACCCGACCTGAGTTTTGTCGCTGAGTTCAATATCCATCCATCCGCAAGTGTTCGTCTTGCGGCCGTAGTTGCATTGCGAAAGCAAATGGACTCGCGAGTCGCTGATTTTCTCGCGGATACCGATCCACGAGTTGTTCTCGAAGCGGCCCGCGCTCTCCATGATGTCCTGCCGCTCACCAAGGACCTTGGAAAGCTTGCCGTTTTGCTGCCAACATTGCCGAACGATGATAATTTGTTGCATCGCGCGTTGAATGCAAATTACCGCGCAGGCACTAAGGAATCCTGTCAACGCATTGCCGCGTTTGCGGCAGATACTCGAAGATCCAATATGCTGCGGCTTGAGGCAATCAACATGCTCAGCGACTGGGAAACGCCCGATCCGTTGGATCGAGTGATCGGTGATTATCGGCCTCTTGAGCCACGCGATAAACAAATTGCAGTAAATGCTCTTCGCGATCGATTAGTTGCGATTGTGGGCGGGGCAGATTCGCTGCGAACGCGTGCCATGGAAGTCGCTTCGGAAATGGGAATTCAAGAAGTGCTTCCGATGCTTACAAAAATTATGAAGGACAAAAACGCACCGGGAAGCGATCGAGCATCTGCGTTGCGTGGACTCGCGCGACTGGAGAAAAATGCCGCTAAGGACACCATCGTGCAAGCCAGTACGGATGCTGCTCCCATGGTGCGTGTTGCAGCACTTGAATTGCTCGCCCAGTTCGATCCAAGTCTTGCGATTACTGCAATTCGCCGGGCTGCAAAATCGGAAATCGTATTCGAACGGCAAGCCGCGTGGGACGCCGTTAAAGACCTCAAGTCCGAACAAGCCGACGAATTTATAGCCTCGGGTGTTGAACTGTATTTGACGGGCAATGTCCCCGAAGATGTTTTACTTAACATCGTCGAAGCAGCCGAAGGGCGTGTTCAGGGCGAACTGGCGAACAAGTTGCGTGATCACCAATCTCGGCTTGCTGCTCTCGAAGCAACGGATCCGGTGGCGGCTTATCAAGATACCGTCGAAGGTGGCGATGCCATGCGAGGGCGCGATCTGTTCTTTAATCGCAGCCAACTATCCTGCGTTCGTTGTCACAAGGTAGCAACCCGGGGCGGCGAAGTTGGTCCCGTTTTGACGGAGATCGCCATTAAGAAAGATCGTAATTATTTGCTGGAGTCGATCGTAGCGCCGAACGCAAAAATTGCCGAAAATTTCGAAACAGTGATTTTGGCGACAGATGATGATCAAGTGATCACAGGCGTGCTTCGCAAAGAAGATAGTGATTTCATCCAGGTAGTTTTAGCCGACGGCACCGGGGTCAATGTCCCTGTCGCGAGCGTTGTCGCTCGACGGAAAGGGGTTTCCTCGATGCCGGCTGACTTAATGAAATACCTATCTCGTCGAGAATTGCGAGACTTGGTAGCATACTTGGCCATCTTGGACGGCAAACACGCCAATGCGATCTTAGAATCGTCAGGGGATGGCCACAAATAAATACCATTTGCTTGCCATCCACTGTTGTTGTGCAAGCACATGTAACATAGTCTCGACGCGCCGGCCCGATGCAAAACTAGTTGTGCTCAACGTGCATTGGTCCGCCACAAGTGAAAAACGATTTACCTCAATCAACATTTATAAACAACGTTTTTTCGCTGCAAGGCGAACGGAAATTGAAGAAGGATTCTGATGGAAGCTGGTATTGTTGGATTACCGAACGTCGGCAAGAGCACTCTTTTTAACGCTTTGACCGGTTCGCAATCCGCTCAAAGTGCGAATTACCCGTTTTGTACGATTGAACCGAACGAAGGCATCGTTAGTGTTCCAGACGAACGGCTTGAGCGAATCACAAAGTACATCGTTCCAAAGAAAGTCATCCCGGCGATCATCAAGTTGGTCGATATCGCAGGTATCGTCAAAGGGGCAAGTGAAGGTCAAGGTCTTGGTAACAAGTTTCTAGCACACATTCGCGAAGTCGATGCAATTCTCCAAGTTGTACGTTGCTTTGAAGACCCCGATATCATTCACGTCAACGGCAAAGTCGATCCGCTTGGCGATATGCAGACAATCGAAATGGAGCTGCTTTTCTCCGATATTCAGACACTTGAAAATGCCCTTTCCAAAGCCGAACGAACGGCGAGAACCGGCGACAAGGAAGCGAAGATCCGCGTGTCGGCGATTCAGAAATGCTTGAAGCACTTGATGGAAGAAAAACCGCTGCGCAGCCTACAGCTTGACGATACGGAGGCAAAAGAAATGTCTAGTTTCGGTTTGATGAGTGCCAAGCCCATTCTGTTTATCGCCAACGTTCATGAAAATGATTTGAAAGGCGAGAGTCCGCTCGTTAAAAGCGTTCGCGAATACGCGGCCCAAGTTCACGCATCGGTTGTTCCCGTCTGTGCAAAACTGGAAGCCGAAATCGCCGAGCTTGAACAACCCGATCGAGATGAAATGCTGGCTGCAGTAGGTTTGACCGAACCAGCCTTGCAAACAGTGGCTCGCGAAGCCTACAAGACACTCGGACTGCAAAGTTATTTTACTGCAGGGGAAAAAGAAGTTCGGGCGTGGACAGTTCCGATCGGAGCCACTGCCCCGCAAGCTGCTGGCGTTATCCATTCCGACTTTGAACGCGGCTTTATTCGAGCCGAAATCTACACGCTCCCCGACTTGGAGCAGTTCAAAACCGAGAAAGATATCCGGCAAGCAGGTAAACTTCGCGTCGAAGGCAAAACCTACATCATGCAAGACGGCGACATCTGCCACTTCTTGTTCAATGTCTAAAGCCGTACTGGCTCGCGATGATGATTCTGAGATGGTAATCGAATGTGGCTAGACGCCCGTCTTGTCGTGCGTCGTTTGACATTTCTTTTGTGCTGCCTTGATGTGAGAAAAAGCTACTGGCTATTTTGGCGATGCCGGTTTAGCCAGCAAATTTCTTTACTGCGTCTTTATAGCCTGCATTCGTACACGGGATTGCATAGCAGGTGCAAATGCTCTTCGCAAAACGCAGTTCAGCTTGAATTACCGAGTTGGTCGCACTCGCATGACGTTGTCCGAAGAAAATGATGTTGCATGCCCAAGTACATTGATTTAATAACGACCTGAAAGTTCAAGGGTGGTTGAAAACTAAGGCCGCCGAAATGCGATTTTCATTCATTCTCAAGAATTGGTTTGCTTGCTCGACAATGGCAAATTGCAAAGGTCTTGGATGAAGATCGCAGGACAGATTACCCAAAGATCGTGGAGTCGAGTTAGTACGATGCCAATCCAATCAGATTTCGGGACTCGACAAGTGTTTCAGGATGCGGTCGTTCTGCTGCACGGATTGTTTGCCACCCGGAGAAGTATGCAGAAAGCCGAACATCGATTGAGAGCGAGAGGTTATCGCGTGATCAACTGGGGTTACTCGACATTGCTAAGGTCGGTAGATTCCCAAGTAAAGTCGCTTCTCGCTACCATCGAAACGTTGGAAAGAAACGCCGAAGTGCGAACGATCAATTTCTTAACGCATAGCTTCGGGGGAATCATGGCTCGCTATGCGATGGAACTGCACAAGTTCCAAAAACTGCATCGCATGGTAATGTTGGCACCGCCGAACAGAGGTTCTCACTTAACAAAATACTCGTTGGGGCCATTCGCAAGATTTTTGCCGGCCATCGCGGAATTGTCCAATTCGTCGGATAGCCTTACCAATCGCTTGCCGTGCAATCCTAATATCGATGTTGGCATTATCGCAGCCTCGCACGACTTCATCGTAAAAGTAGCGAATACAACTTTGCCAACGCAGAGCGATCATTGCACCGTGCGAGGAACCCATTTTCAGTTGCCGTACATGGACGACGTGCTTTCTATGGCGATCGAATTCCTGTCGCATGGATCGTTCAGAATCGGGGCTCGTTCCGAGCTGAAACGTGCGGGCTGAGTAGCATGAATTCCATCGCATCTTCGTTTAGCCGCCGATAGGCGCTTTGGGCGGCGCAGATAGTTCGTCGAAGATGTGAATGGGAGTCGGGGGTGATTCGGCCAGAGATGGGCGCGCTGCGCGGCTAAACAAAGACGCGCTGCGCGGCTAAACATCTGCGGGAGCGCTGCGCGGCTAAACATCTGCGGGAGCGCTGTGCGGTTAAACATCGGTGAGTGCAAAACATGCACGCGCTGCGCGGCTAAACATAAAAAACGCTGCGCGGCTAAACAAAGACGCGCTGCGCGGCTAAACGTTTATACGCAGAGTTCTCGCATCTTGCTGGCTTGGCCGGCTTGGCCAAAAGCTACCATGCGATCGACACATACTTTCTTCATGGCCGAACGAGCTGGTTTGAGATAATCGCGTGGGTCAAACTTCTCGGGATTTGAGATCAAAACCTTGCGAATCGCCGCTGTCATGGCCAAACGGTTATCGGTGTCGACGTTGATCTTGCGAACACCATGCTTAATACCGCGTTGAATTTCTTCGACTGGCACGCCCCAAGTTTGTTTGATCTGACCGCCGTAACGATTGATTTCATCTTGCAACTCTTGAGGAACCGAGCTGCTGCCGTGCATTACCAAGTGCGTGTTAGGCAACTTTTTGTGAATAGCAACGATGCGATCCATGGCGAGCACTTCGCCGTCCGGTTTGCGGGTGAACTTATAAGCACCGTGACTTGTCCCGATCGCAACTGCCAAAGCGTCCACGCCGGTTTCTTCGACAAAGCGAGCCGCTTCATCAGGATCGGTCAGCAGTTGATCGTGGCTCAGTTTGCCTTCGGCACCGTGACCATCTTCGGCCTCACCTTCACCCGACTCCAACGAGCCCAAGCATCCTAATTCGCCTTCGACAGAAACGCCGCGAGCGTGAGCCAAGCGAACAACTTCGGCAGTAACGCGAACATTGTAATCGTAAGAAGCGGGAGACTTGCCGTCTTCTTCGAGTGATCCGTCCATCATGACCGACGTGAATCCGTTTTCGATTGCGGACAAACAAGTCGCGACCGAGTTACCATGGTCTTGGTGCATGACGGTCGGGATGTGCGGATACAGTTCGGCTGCCGCCAGCATCAAGTGCCGGAGGTAGTTATCTTGTGAATAGGATCGCGCTCCGCGAGACGCTTGCACGATCACTGGCGAATCGGTCTCTTGCGCCGCTTCCATAATGGCTTGGATTTGTTCCATATTGTTGACGTTGAAAGCCGCAACGCCGTATCCATGCTCAGCCGCATGATCCAAAACAACTCGCAAAGGAACTAAAGCCATGTCGAAAACCTCACCAAGCCAGGAAAAACTGCACGAAACAACAGTCGGAATTATGCGTTGCCTTTGAATTCCTTACAATCCCCGTTCACTCATGCCTACCCACTGCTTTTTAACCCCCTAGGCATGTGTCCCACGATCCGGCAATCTTGCCCACCCTACAGCATTCTTTCGGGCTTCTTGCCCGCCGTAATTTGGATACTTCTAATTTGCGAGTTAAACTGTGAAAGCTACGGTTTGTAATCTGCGCGAGGTTGAACTCTAGCTATCACATCCAACTCGCTTGTTTCAGAGCAATTCAAAATGAAGCGTACCCGTCTCGTTCTTTCGATTTTCGTCAGCCTGTTTCAGCTTGCCATCGTTCAAGGTCAGCTTGCACCGACCCAAAGCGTCATCGACAGCTCTATAGCCGGTATCGACGAGTTGGATCAGTACATCGAGCAAGCCCGTCAAGCTTGGCAAGTTCCGGGTCTGGCGGTGGCGATCGTTAAAGATGACAAGGTTGTGTTGAGCAAGGGCTATGGCGTCAAACGTTTTGGATCGGCTGATCTCGTTGACAAAGATACGCTTTTTGCGATCGCGTCCAATTCCAAAGCGTTCACATCGGCGGCATTGGCGATCTTGGTCGATCAAGGCAAACTGAAATGGGACGATCGCGTGCGCCAGCATCTCCCTTGGTTTCAAATGAACGACGCTTATGCGGCTGACGAAATCCGAGTCCGCGATTTACTGTGTCATCGTAGTGGATTGGGGACATTCAGTGGTGACTTGCTGTGGTACGGAACATCGTATTCGCCCAAGGAGATATTGATTCGATCGCAGCATCTAAAACCCGAAGGCCCTTTCCGAGCGCATTATGGGTACAGCAACTTGATGTTTTTAGCCGCCGGCGAAGTCATCCAAGCCGTCAGCGGACAATCTTGGTCGGAATTTGTGCAACAGAACATCATCGATCCTCTCGAGATGTCGCGAACGATAACTTCGGTTCGAGACTTGGTTGCCAAAGACAATTTCGCGACACCGCACAAGACTTATCTTGATCGATCGGAACCTCTTGCATGGGTAAACTGGGATAGTATGGCGTCTGCGGGGGGGATCATTTCAAGCGTCGATGATATGTCGCGATGGATGCGGCTGCAGCTTCGAGCGGGGAGTTTGACCGGAGACAAGCGGCTTTTCAGTGAAGCGGCATCACGGGAGATGTGGGAGTCGCATACCCCGATTCGCATTAGTCCCAAGTACTCCGCACGATTTCCCACGACTCATTTTCGATCATATGGACTTGGCTGGGCGTTGTCGGACTATCAAGGTCGCAAAAACGTCGGTCACGGCGGCGGATACGATGGGATGTACTCGCACGTGATGCTTGTACCTGAAGAAAAATTAGGCGTTGTTGTCTTGACGAATAGCATGACGGGAATAACGGATTCGATTGCATACCGAGTTGTCGATCAATTCCCCGGAGCACCGCCGCGCGATTGGAGCCAAGAGAATTTGGAGACCTTTAGGAAGTCTCGACAAGCTTTCCAGGCACGTATCGACGAAGCGATAAAATCAGTTGCGCCCGATTCCAAACCCAGCCATCCGTTGGAAGACTATGTTGGTGATTTCCGCTGTCCTCTGTATGGTGACGCATCGATCAAGCTTGAAAATGGTTCACTCGTAATGCAGATAGCGCCGAACCCTTCGATGGTCGCGGATTTAACGCATCTCCACTACGACACATTTGTTATTCACTGGCGAAACAAATCAGCTTGGTACGAAGAAGGAACTGCGCATTTTGTCGCGAATTCTAAAGGCAAATTCATGGAAATCAAGCTCGATGTTCCCAACGACGACCTTTGGTTTCACGAGCTCAATTTGGTCCGAGTACCGGATCAACCCGTAAAAAAATAATCCTGCAATGTCAAACCAATTGGGCATCGCCGCTAAGAATCAGCGGAAAGGCGGATCGGCGTTTTCGCGATTTAGCACACCAAACCTTTGCGGTCTTCGGGCACGAGACCCTTGACCGCTTTCGCGCTCATGGATGGCCTGTTTAGCCCACCAAACCTATGGCGAAACGTGGGCTCAAGGCCCCGTTTCGCCCAGTGCGCGCCAGCGACGGATCGGGCTCGCCCCGTGCCGAACGCAACAAGTTTGCGCTTTTGT
>JANMNK010000385.1:0-7814 GCA_031373875.1 Pirellulaceae bacterium
TTTTACTATGCGTAGTGGCACCTTAAGTTTTGCAGCAGGCGAGCTTTCCAAGACCGTTACGATTCCGATTATCAACGATACCATTCAAGAGCAGCTAGAGACTTTTCAATTCGAGATATTTAATCCAACGGGTGGTGCTCAATTGGGAACGCCTAGTTCTGCGGCTATTACCATCGTCGATAACGATAACGCTATACAAGATTTCCTGCCCGATTTGATTTCGGTGGCGGACACGATGCTTGAGCGATTGAGCATTGATACGAATCGGATTCCTGGGAGAAAGCTGATGCGGTTTTCGACCGAAGCCGCCAATGTCGGCCGTGGACCACTTGAAATCTGGGGAGGGTCGGTGTCCGGTGACAATCAACAAGTGTTCCAGCGAATCTATCAAGCAGGCAACACGAGTCGCGATCGCTTGGCGGGTGATTTCATTTTCCATCCACAACATGGACATATTCACTTTGAAGGTTTTGCCACCTATGACCTTCGTTCGATGACAGGGGGGCAACCCATCATTGCAAGCGGCGGCAAAACAAGTTTCTGCTTGCTAAATATTCGTCAGCCATTCCCTGATGTAACAGCCAACGCGGATCGAGTTAATGGGCGGGGCGGAGCAAGTTGCGGACAGACTCAAGGGATCAGCACAGGATATTCGGATGTTTACGAAGCAGACCTCGAAGGGCAATGGATCGATATCACGGGAGTTGCCAATGGGAATTATTGGCTGGAAATGACAGTCGATCCGGCGGGAAGTATCCAGGAACTAAATGAAACAAACAACACAACTAGGGTCCAAGTAACAATCCAAAACGGTGCTGTGACGGCCGGAGTAGCAGAGACGGGAGCACCAATCAATAATTCGTTCGAGACCTACAATTCGACTGGGCGAGGCACCGTGGTGGCGTTGATTGACTCGGGCGTCGACATGAACAACGCGACGATTTCTTCGCAGCTTTGGAGTAACTCTCTGGAATTGCCAGGCGACGGAATCGACAACGATGGAAATAGTTTTGTAGACGACATTCACGGATACGATTTTGTCGATTCCGACTCGGATGTTTCAGATAGTCTGGGCCATGGAACGTTCGTCGCGGGCTTGCTGGCGTCCGAGAACGGCATCGCGCGGGATACTCGGCTGATGATTCTGCGCGCCGTCGATGACTTGGGAAATGGAGCAGAACATGCAATAGCTCGAAGCATTCGCTATGCAGTGGATAACGGTGCAAACATCATCGGCTTGCCGCTCGAAGGCGGTGCAAGCCTATCCGTTTACGAAGCGATTCAATATGCGGCAGAGCGGGATGTCTTGATTGTAGCCGCGTCTGGTAATAGTGGCGCTCGAACACCAAGCTACATCGCTGCACTTAGTTCGCAGTTCGATAACGTATTGAGTGTCGGCGGCGTAATGCCAGATGGAACGAGGCTTCCAGAGTCCAACCGAGTAGGACTGTCCGGAGCAATCCAGATCGACGCGCCAGGAATAGCTCGCAGCACACTGCCTGGCGGTCAATTTGAAACGTTCCGGGGAACTAGCGTTGCGACAGGGATAGCCGTTGGGGCTGCAGCGTTGGCGTTGGCGACGAATTCGCATTTGTCAGCCCCGCAATTGCGCGATGTACTGATAAGCTCAGTCGGGTTAGTTGGACCATTGTCCGATTCCGTCGGATCGCTCAATATCAGCTCCGCGATCGATAAAGCGGCTTGGTCGGCAGGGATTCGGATCGAAGTAACAGAAACGACGATCACGATTGTTACTTCGGCGACGGATGATGATATTCGGGAAACGCCGATGGGAATTCAAATCAACGGGATACGTTTCCCATTAACGCAAGATTCACGGACCATAACAATCGACGATCCTGCCGGCGCGGATCGAATTCGACTGAGCGGGTCATCGCACGATGATTTTGCGTCGATTGCAACTGGCATCGCCACTTTGGAAACTCCGTATCGAACCGTTATTAGCAAAGGTTTTGAATTCGCCGATTTCGATGGTGCGGGTGGAAACGATACTCTACGAATCGACGACTCCAACCAAGACGACGTTTTTGATTTTTCAGCCGGACGAACGACGATGCATGCAGCAGGAATTTTCCGCGGTGGAAGTTCTTTTGAGCAAATAACGTTTTCGGCAAGTCATGGATTGGATACTGCGATTCTAGCCGGATCGGTCGGGGATGACTCCGTTCATATTGCTGGAAACTCGGTTACGCTCATTGCAAGCGGTTCATCTGTGCAAGTCATGAATGGCGATAAAATTAGCGTGGATACGCTCGCCGGGATCGACCAAATGACGTTTGTCGGTGGAGCTTTGAATGACAACGTAACACTCCACCCCGCCTTCAGCCGGTTCCTCAATTCCGATACGGATGTTGTTGTTACGCGTGCGGAACGGAGCATTGTGAGCGGCGGTCTCGGTATCGATTTAATCTCCATTTTTGGCGGCTCGGGTTCCGATCTTGTAAGCTCCCAATCTTCGTCGGTTGTCATGAATGGTCCAGGCTACCAACACCAAAGCAATGGATTCGAAACAACGAGAATTACCTCCGGCGGTGGTGCCGATCAGATCACGATGCGCGGCTCGAATGGAAATGACTTGCTGACGGCAAGTCCCGGAGTAGTAGCTTTGAGCCGCAATGCTTATCGCGTTGTAGCCAGCGGGTTTCCAAAGATTTATGTTCTTGGAAACGGGGGAGTTGATACCGCAAAGATCACGGGCTCAGTTGCAAACGACACTGTTACGTTTTCGCCGGGACGCGTGACATTATCGACTCCCGAGTATCGAATCGATGTACGAGATTTTGCAATCAATCAACTCTACGGTGGAGGAGGCGAGGATACGGCAACTTTGGTGGATGGCGCATCGAATGACAATTTGTCGGTTTTCAGCAATCGCGTCGTCTTGGCAACTGCCAGCCATCGCGTGTCGGTCGAAAATTTCCGTCGAGTAGCGGCTCGTTCGTTGCTTGATTCCGGGCGGGATACCATTCGCAGATTCGACACCGCGCTCGATTTTGTATTTGATAAGATCGGTGACTGGATCGACGGCTAACCGGGGCTTCGAACGACGAAAGGCGCGAATCGACGGAATTTTCGTACTCGTACTCAGCCGCAGGCGGTACTCGTACTCGTACTCGAATTTGGCTCGCGATCGAGTACGAGTACGAGTACCGTTTCACTGAGTACGTGTACGAGTACGATTTTGATTTGGGCGTTACCGGCGATCAGCGAGAAGTCCGAAACTTCCTCTAGTTGCTCTAACGAGTCAATGCTTTCTTGCCAGAACGCACATTGCGGCATTTCGCCCGGGGATCCCGCTAACTGCGCCGCCTCGCGCCGCTGATGATCCAGCACGATAGACATTGGGAAACTCCGTTTCGACGCCCCATTTTCCTACGTCGTTGGGGCTATCTGCAAAGAACCAGGACAAGGTGTTGTGGAAGATATTTCCAAGATCCAAATCAACTTCTCGTTCGAGGTCCTGTGGAGTCTTGATCTCGATGCACATGTTGCCTTGTGCATCTTTCGCCAAGCAATCTTCGAATGGTTCGTCGCAGATGCGATTGAGTGCCGCCAGATACTTTGCAAGACCTGCATCACGGCGTTGATCGTGATCCGTTTGGAAAATGCGATAAGGCATATCGAGACCGAATAGTGTCAACGTATGGAAACCTTTATCTCGCAATTCGGGCGATAGTATCGAGTCATCCGTCAGCGTGTGGCAATAGATTTCGGCGGGTGGGACGTCCGGCACACTGCCCGAGGCAGCTTGGCGATACGACTCAAGCATTTGTTCGTAACCTTCATCGATGTGAAACGAACCACTAAACGCTTGTCGAGCATCGATCCCGTGTGCTTTCACTCGAGGCAACCGCCGAAGCAACATGTTGACTTTGATAACCGAACCTTCATCGGTCGCAATCGGTTTCCACGCCTGTCCAAGCAATCGGCAAAACGTTTTCGGCGCGGCGTTTATCAAAATGGAAGCAGCGGTAATTTCGAATTCTTCGCCCATGTGTCGAAAACAAACCGAAGCTCCTTCGGTCGTCGAGCTTACCTGCTCAGCGATTGCGTTGGTCAACATGACAACGCCATTCTCGCGACAGACCTTAACCAAAGACCGCACTAACGATACCATGCCGCCGACCGGAACTCGCCATTCGCCAGTGGCATCACCGATCACGTGATAGAGATAACATCGGTTCTGTAACAATGACGAATCATGCGGATGAGTCAAAACACCAATCTTGGCGTCCGTCATCAGCAATCCTCGCAACGTATCGTTTTGTGTAATGAGTTCGAGCGTTTCGCCTAATGGTCGCTCCACAAACGATTTCCAAGAATCACGCTGGAGTTCCGTAGTCAACGATTTGCGGAAAAAGTCACGCGATTTCAACGGCTCCAAGAATGTTGGCCAAGCTACCTTTGCAATCGCCGAATTCAATTCCATCAGTCTTTGATATCCGTTCCATGCCGATTCGTCTCCTGCCATTTCTCGCATCGAGTTCTTAGAGACATCCGCGTCGACGTTGGATAACAGCAATCCTCGCGGACAGTTCTTGGCATCGGTGTACGGTGTGAATGAAGCGATGCTTCTTCGTCGCGTAGTGAAATCCAAATTCAGCTCTTGGACGATCTGCTGCGGCAATAATGAAACCAAGTAGGAGTAACGCGACAGCCAAGCTTCGTAGTCGGGAAAAACTCTTTGTGAAGCCGTCGCTCCTCCGAGGTAGTCATTGCGTTCTAAAACTAAAACGCTTTTACCCGCCTTGGCCAGATACGCAGCGGCAACCAACCCATTATGGCCGCTTCCGATTACGACGGCATCGTAATGCGAATCGAACGCTTGTTGACGCATCGCAGTGTCGGGTTGATTCATGAACGCAAGCCAGATGATTTCTATGAGCATGGCAAATGTTAGAGAAAGTCTAACTTCGCCATTTACTCTCTAGATGCCCAGAGCATGGAAGTTAGTTGTGACCATCCGCGAAAGACAGGATAGTTTTTAAACGATCCTCTGGCATTGTTCAAGCATCCAACGAAACTTGACCGCTTGTTAAGCAACTTGTCCTTCAGACATGGGCCGACGCCGGCGACCGCCGTGCTCTCAAACACTTTCAGATTTCCACGCAACAAAGCCCTGCATGACTCGTATGGAGTCGCTGTATAATACAATCGCTATTCGACAGGAAGCTTCACAGCGGCGGCTTCGCGGTCGTTGCGGACGACGACGATATCGCCTGCAAGCGCGAGATTGTTCCAGGTCTTACTGGAGAGGGCTTCGAATTTCGCGAGTTCGACCAGCGAATCCGGAGTGGCTTTTACAAGTACGACTTCACCAGACTCAGACTGGATAAGCAGTTTGTCGCGGACGAGAAGTATTTTTCCGTGGCCATATCGGCCCCGTTTCCACATCCGCTCGCCGTTGGCAAGGTCGATGCACGTCAAGATTCCGTTGTCGAGACCATACGCATAATTGCGATGAACGACCACATTCGAAAGTTTTGACTTGAGCTGATCCGATTCCCACAAGATTTCCGATTTCCAGCCGGAATCATCGTGGCTGACTTTTAGTAAAGCAGTTCCTTTGTCGTATCCAGACGAAATAAGAATCTTCGCCCACGATTCCTTGTCGTCATTGCCGCTCCAAGGTTGGTCGATGTCGCCTTGGCCGAGCAATATCGGTTGCGCTACATTGACTCGTGACTCGCCTTGCGTGATCCAAGGTTGCAGCCAAAGTTCTTTGCCGTCCAATGCATACGACCTGAGACCGGCACCGTTAAAACTTAGGATCTGAGTTTGTCCGCACAGGGTCGCCGTCGTCGGTGAAGCATAAGACGCTTGGTCATCGCCCGATCGCCATACTTCATCGCCGGTTTTCACCGAGTAAGCAATCGCGGCCGCTCCGAGTCCGGCTCCTGGAGTTACGATTACTAGGTCTTGAATTACTAGCGGCGATCCCGACATACCAAAAATCAAGTTTTGTGTTTTCGAGTCGGTAAAGACAGACTGTTTCCAGATCAGTTCTCCGGTCGTGAAGTCCACACAAGTGACAATGCCTGTCCCACCCATCGAAAAGACTCGACCATTTCGTATGGTCGGTGTTGAACGGGGGCCATCGCCATATTCATGCGGGAATCGAGCAAGTTCCGCGTGGCACCAAAGTTCTGCTCCTGTTCGAACGTCGTAACAAACAACGCATTCGTTCTCATCACGTTGCTCAAGATTTACCGCAGCATGGCCAACAATTGCAAAGCCCGACCAGCCCAACCCGACCGGGTGCCGCCACAGCAGTTTCGGCGGATTCGCCTGCCAGTCTGCGGCAATGCCATTTCGATCAATTCGCGCCGTGCGTTTTTCGCCGAGCAACTCAGGGAAATCATTGTCGGTCGGAAGAAACACTTCGCTGGTAGCTGTAACTTTGTCATTGGATTTGCGCGAAGTCAGATAAGTCTTTATTTCTTGTTCGGCTTTAGGCGACCAAATCCAAGTGACGCGAGGCGTGCGATTCCCATAGTAACCGTCTACGCGCAGAACTTGCGAGACGCCGTAACACAGAACGATAACTCCGGCGCAAAACATCAGGAGCGATCTGACGCTTGGCCGGATGTACATGACAGCCAAGACAAAACCAACAACAACCGCCAATGCGGTCGCCAAATAAAATCGCATTCCATCCAAGCCGATGAACAACAATCGAGCTTGTTCGCCCTGCGACCACTGACTGAGACTAATGACAACACTCAATCCAATTCCGAACACTGCAGACCAAACCACTAGTTTCCAATTGAAGCCGGATGCAGTGGAAGTTGTCTCGTTCGCTTGATGAGAAACAATCGCGTTCTGTGATTCGGGCGTGAATGGAGCGATGGACATGCGTGTGCTCGGGTAACGAATTGCAGGGAAAAATGTCGTACTGCAATAGATAGGCTTCCGTTTTTGTAATCATACCGAGCGGGTTGTTTCGTGTTCACGTTTAACAAAACGTGGCCGCAGATGTATCGATTATGAGGAATAATAGGCCGAAAAAAGAGTGTGACGAACTGTCTACTAAACTTGGGAAACTTCAGTACAGAATTTAAGACTCCTCAACCCCCGACCCCTTCTCCTCGGAATACCGAGGAGAAGGGGAGATAGAAGTCAGGTGACGCGCTGTCTACTAAACTTGGCGAACTTCAACCGAGGAGAAGGGGAGATAGAAGTCAGGTGACGCACTGTCTACTAAACTTGGCGAACTTAACTCTGTCACGAACGCCCACGTTCTCCCTGACTACTCTGTCACGCAAGCCTTCCTCAATTCTTATCTCCCCTTCTCCTTCCGGTACTCCGGAGGAGCAAGGGGTCGGGGGATGAGGAGGTCCGAAATAGCGTCCAAAAGCAATACGCATGTTCGCAGCCAACATCCGGCCCCGACAAATTGCGAGCCCAAACAAACCCCGTGTAACGCACCCAAGCCATTTCGAGTTCGCCCACCCAACTCACGCCATCCCAGCAACTGCAAAACCCAACAACACGTCCTTACCTCTTCGGCGGCGAAACTTCTCGAATCAACGCCCCTTGATCCGGATGCCAAACCAAGATCGCGAAACGCTGTACCGAGTCGAGATCATTGGTCGACAGCGAAGCGAAATCAAACTGACCCCTGAGATCCGAATAGCCGTCCTTGTAAAACTGCACTTGGCCATCCTGACGCCGCGCGTACACTTTGACATAAGCCTTCTCCACGGGCAGCCCGTCTCCAGTAGTCACTTGCAGCCTACCAAACGAATCGACAACCGTTACATCCATCGAATTCGCATAGATAACTTGGCTTT
>JANMNK010000389.1:0-3070 GCA_031373875.1 Pirellulaceae bacterium
TTGGCATGCTGTTTTTAGGCGCACGTGGCGCAGATGCAGCTTGATCGTCGTCGGACCAACCCGACTTGTCGTCACCCTGGTCGACCTCGCTACCTTGGTCGTCGTCCCAGCCAGATTCACGAGTGATGCGATTCTTGCGAGGTCCCGCCACACCAGGACCTGCCAAAGGACCTTCGCCAGCAGGCGTTCCATTTGAACGCATGGTCTCCCACTGCGCAATGGAGATCACAACTTCACGAGCTTGTGATCCATTGTACTGCCCAACGATTCCATCTTCTGCCATAAAGTCAATCAACCTAGCGGCACGTCCATAACCGATGCCCAAAGCTCGCTGCAGCAAGGAGCAACTGCCGCGCCCTTCACGAATAACAACATCGACGGCGGCTTCGTACAAATCATCGCGTTTCTTGAAAGCTGTTGGCTTTGCAGCCTCCCCCTCTTCTTCCGTCGCTTTGATTTTCAAGTTTACCAATTCGTTGACAAAGTGCTGCTCACCCGTGCTACAGTGATCGCAAACCCGATTGATCTCTTCGTCACTCAAATACGTTCCCTGTCCACGAAGCAGCGTACTGGTGCCCGGCCATAGGAACAGCATATCCCCGTTGCCTAACAGCTTATCGGCACCCATCTCATCCAATACGACTCGCGAGTCCGTGCGACTGGCGACTTGAAAGCTGATTCGAGCTGGCAAATTGCTCTTGATCAATCCAGTAATAACGTCGACCGTTGGTTTCTGTGTGGCAAGAATCAAGTGAATGCCAACGGCACGACTCTTTTGGGCAAGTCGAATGATGTGCTGTTCCACTTCCTTGCCTGCCGTCATCATCAAGTCCGCAATTTCATCCGCGACAATGACGATGAACGGCAAGTGGTCTGGAATAATCTCGACTTCTTCAGGCGTTTCAGGTGTCAGCCGTTCCAACAATTCTTCGCGTCCAAGTTGGTTGTAATTGACAATGTGCCGAACACCAACACGGGCGAGCAGTGCGTAACGCTCTTCCATCTTGTCGACGGCCCAGGCCAAGATCGCTTCGGCTTTTCGCATGTCCGTAACGACAGGATGCATGAGATGCGGCAGTCTCGCATAACCACTCAACTCAACCATTTTGGGGTCGATCATCAGCATGCGAACTTCGTCCGGTCGTCGCGTCATGAGTATCGAAGAAATAATCGAGTTCAAGCAAACGCTTTTCCCAGTTCCCGTGCGACCGGCGATCAACAAGTGTGGCAGCGACGCGAGATCTGCAACCAGGGGATTTCCGGAGACGTCTTTACCAAGGAACAACGGAATCTTCATTTTCTTAGTTTTTGCACCGCTTTCTTCGATCACTTCACGCATGCGAACAACTTGCCGCGTTTCATTCGGGACTTCGATTCCGACAGTGTTCTTACCCGGAATGGGCGCAACAATGCGAACGCTTGGCACGCGGAGGGCGATCGCCAAATCTTCCGACAAGCCTGTAATTTTGCTAAGCCTAAGGCCTGCTTCGAGCTCGATCTCATATTGCGCAATGACAGGGCCTGTTTCGATTTCGACTACGCGAACATTGAATCCAAAATCGAGAAACGTCTGCTCAAGTATTTTCGCTTTGCGTCGCACTTCAACAGCCTGCTCGTCGTAGCACACGCTGTCACTTTCCGACAACAGATCATTACCGGGCAGTACATACTCTTCGGCACCCTCGGGTAACCGTGTATCGTCTAGGTGATCGAGGGCGTCTCGTTCGTCTTTCTTCGTTGCTCGGTTACGTACCCGAGGCTCGCGAACGTCGTGAGACTCATCCGCGCGTGCCGTGATTTTTTCACCCTCAATTTTCAACTCACGAACCGGTGCTTCCGGTTTGGCTGGCTCAACTGCAGCACTGACAACTGGCTGGGGGACTGCGATGTTTTGAACTGCATCTTTGGTGGCTTCTTTAGCAGGTTGTTTTATACTCTTGCCGGGAACCACGACAGCAGGCGGTTCCTTAGCTGCAATCGTATCAACCTTGGCGGCAGGGGCTTCGGTGCTGGGCAACTGAATGTCTTTGCCTCGAATTCGAATGGGCGGACTACTCGCGTCAGCAGTTGCAGGAATTTTTATCTTGTCAGGCACATCCGCTTTAAGCCCTTTAGCGGGAACCATTTGTGTGACAGCTTTGGGAATGTTTCTCCCCAAGGACTTTAGAACCATGTTCGTTAAAACGCGTCCCACGCGAATAACGGCGTATTCCGTGCTAAGCAGGATTCCTGCAACGAGAACGCAAAACGTAAGAATCAGACCACCCGTGAAAGCAAAATGCGCGTTAATCCAAGTGCTTGTCAACGCACCTGCAAACCCACCTGGTCCAATGGGAACTGGCATCCCCAAAGTCACTTTCATGAGAGCGGGCAGAGTCACCAGCGCGACCAGTACCATCGTCCAGCCCGCACTTCGCGATAGTGGCGAAGCCAATGGTCGTTGTCGGAGCATGGCAACGACGGACAGGACGAGTAATCCTCCGACGACAAATGCCCCGATCCCGACCGAATGGAATAAGACGTTGCTGATTAATGCTCCCCAATACCCTGCCCAGTTGTGAATTTTCTCATTTTCGGGAAAGGTAACTTGATCCGGTTGATACAAAAGATTGAACGGAGCAATCAATGGCCCCACCGAGTCGGCTGGATCGTGCGTGAGCAGCGAAACCCACACAAAAAGGGCGAATGCGCCCATGAATAGAGCTGCAATATCCCAATGGACTTTTCGAGAAGTGCTCATCGGCGAGAAATGACCTCCGGGAATACTGCGGCCCATTCGCTGGGCAATATCGCAAATTCCGAATGGACCAGCGTCAAATGAAAACTCTTGGCCAGTCCTTGGCCTGTGTGCCTGACGAATCAAGCCACCCGCGATAGAATCGGGTATCAACCAATTATCGACTGGCTATAACCAATTGCTGAACTTAACCGTCTCCCAGCAAAATGTTGCCGTCCCAGAAAGAAACCTTAAACCCGGTATGTTCGGTATCCTCAACATTTTCAAACCAACTGGCGTGACGAGCCGCGACTGCGTCAATATTATCCAGAGAATTATTCGTCCAGAGAAAGT
>JANMNK010000456.1:0-7640 GCA_031373875.1 Pirellulaceae bacterium
CCTGAGAGCACTCAAGGATTTGTCAGGTTCAGCAACTTGCCCCAATTCGTTGATCGGTGGAACAAAACCCAAATCGGGGTTCTGGCTGAACTCCCCAGCATGAAAGCCTTTTGGGAGGAACAGCAAAACGAAATCGAAAAGCGATTCCGCGACGCTGGCTGGCAGATCAACTTGCATCCCAACGACATTAAGGAAATTGCCACTGGCCAAGTGGCAATTGCTTGGATTGCTATGCCGAACGAAATTCGAAAACCTTACTCAGTCGTGCTCGTTGTCGATATTGCAGGAAAAGAAGTCGAGACCCAGCAAGTACTGGAGCGAATCGAGGAAGAGCTGAAGAATCGCAAGGCGACTATTGAGCAAACGAAATTCCTTGAGCAGTCCATTACACACGCTGTTTTGCCTCGGCAACAGGGTGAATTGAAGATCGAAGAATCCTTTTATGTGATCTCGAAGGGCCAATTAATTGCCGCCGACGACATGAAGGCGATTGAATTTGTACTAAATCAACAAGTGGGCAAATCGCAACCAACGCTCGCAGATTCGGAAAATTACAAGACATCGGTGAATCACCTTGAAGGCAAAGTTGCCTCTGCCGATTTCGAGTACTTTGTAAATCCAATCGGCCTCGCAAACGTTCTGCGATCAATTTCGCACAAACCGTCTACTCGTCAAACCGACATCCTGAAAGTTCTGACGAACCAAGGTTTTGATCGTATTTCGGCGGTGACGGGAAAAGTTCAGTTAGCTGCCGAACAAATGGATGTCCAGCACGAGTGTTATGTCCTCGCGCCAAAGCCTTGGCCCGAGGCCGTCCAAATCCTCGATTTCCCAAATATGGCTGACAGCAGTATTCCTACTTGGGTAGGCGAAAATTCTGCTTCGTTCCTGTCCACCGCGTGGAACGCAAAGGAAGCTTTCTGGAAAGTCGAAGGCATCGTAGATGAAATTGCGGGTGAGACGGGAACCTTTGATATCGTGATCGAAGGAATCCAAACCGACCCAAAAGGTCCACAAATCGACATCCGAAATGACATCCTACCTTTCATGACAAACGAGATCTATGCGATCAGCGACTGTGTCGAACCCATCACGCCCGATAGTCGACGTTCCCTCATCGCAATACGCATTACTAACAATGAAAAACTTTCGAAGGTGCTGGATAGGATCATGAAAGATGAGCCTGACGCCACGCCAATGGATTTTGAACAACACCGAATATGGGTTGTTTCGCACGAAGACGATGCGGATCTTGCAAACATTGGACTTGACGAAGACTTAGATAGTTTTGACTCCAATCCCGGCGGCGATGAAAACGCCGAAGAAGAACAACCTTGGTTGAATAACTGGGCAATCGCCGTTCACGATAGCTACCTCATGTTTTCATCCCATCCAGATATGATCACGGACGCAATCAAGGCTGAATTCAAGACCAGTCCTTTGACTACACAAGCCGATTTCGCACGTGCCCAAGCGAAAGTTGTTGAATTGTCGAACGGGAAACCAAATTGCTTTTGGAATGTCGACCGAGCGGACCTCAGCTTTAAAATGCAATACGAATTGTTTCGCCAAGATAAATTGCCGCAATCACGAAGCATGATTGCCAGTATTGCCGATCGAATCCTACGACCCAAAAAGGACGTTAAGGATGAGGTCCAACGAGTAAAAGGGGATAGACTTCCTCCGTTCGAAACTATTCGCCAACACCTATTGCCTGGCGGAACCGTAATTCAGACGCAAGACGATGGATGGTCAATCCAGTCGTTTGTACTGGGGCTCAATGCTGAAAACTCGGATGAAGGCCTTTCCCAGTCGTCTCTAAATACAGCTAAGGGAAACGACAACCAGGCAGCGGATTCTGATTCCTCGAACCGCCCCAAGCGATAGTTTTCACCAACGTCTGTCTTGGACTCTTTTCTTGCACCAGCAGACAACCATATGTTTTCCGCATCCTACCAAATGAACCGGCAGGTTGCGGAGAAACGGTCAGCACGACTCTGTCCCCTGAAGAACTCACTTGCATCGGGCGAATTGACTAGGGCAATGTGACTTTGCCCCAAAAGGGTCTTTGGCGATCACCTCGTCGGCGAACATCCTCAAGGAGCACAGCGATATCGGGGCTTACATTGAGTCGCTTCCGATTCTTTTGCCATGCAACGAGCACTTCTTGGCCAAAGTCGATCATGTCGGGACTGAACCAAAGCTCAAATTCACTTGCAATTAATCCTTCGATTTGGATTCCGTTTCTTGTGCGCGAAATATTGATGTCCATTACCCGCTTGTGATCAAAATCAAGAAAAGGATTATTGGTTTTCTCGACGGGGAAACCTGTGATTTCCAAAGGCCAAAAAAAGTTGTCGCCGGGGCGCGTCGTTTTTACGGCGATGTCGGCCGGAGTATTCGACCGAACGTGATTCGCAAGTTTCATCCACTCGATAATTCGCGGTAACTCTTCCTGAAAATGGTCTTTTCCTCGCCCGCGATACATGGTCACCATACAATCTGGATGCAGACGCACGTAATCATCTAATATCTCGCCGTTGCGGACGAGCGGCGACTCGGGACCTTCCATATCGCCACCGACGTAATAGATGGGAAAGTATCTCGCATTGTTTTTGTATTGCTTAGTAAACCCAGACGAGTTCCCTGAAATACAAACGAGTCCGCCCCAGATATCCGGATGGGAAACGGCAATATCCCAAGCAGCAGTTCCGCCACTTTGATGTCCGCTGATGAAAACGCGATCCGTATCGATACTGATCTTGCGCAATGCGTCTCGAAGGCAAACCAAGACTCGATGATGCTCGTTTTCGGTGTATTCGTATTCCCGCTGTTTAGGACGCGCCCACAGCGGTGCAACCACAACAAACCCGTGCCGAGAAGCTTCACCGAGCGGTTGCTTGAATCGTTCGTCGTATTTTCCTGTCCACCATTCCAACTCCTTCTCGACCGTCATGTAATCGCTATGAAGTGCGACGATGCAAGGATATTTTCGATACGGATCGTACTCCGGCGGTGTTTGAACAAGATATGAAATCGGTTCGGACTCGTCTCCGTTATTCGAAGGGATATCGACGCGATATCTTCCAGGCAAACCCTCTACTGCTGCCGGCAATTCTTGCGGCGGTGTCATTTGGCGGATGAGTTGCGACAGCAATTTGGGCGTGCCAGCTTCAAGGCTACGGAGCGCATCGATCAGACCTTCCCGGCGTCCCGCTGGCGCACGCGACAGATACTCTTGAACCAAAGGTCGGGCTTCGATCGCCGATCGAACGATTGAGATGTTATCTTGTCCAGAGCCTGTCCCAAACAACCATCCTCCTAGAGCAAGCGCTAATCGTTGGTCCACAGTCAGGGATTGATCATCTTTTAGTCGAAGGTAATCGGCAAGCCATACGATGGTTTCCGAATTGAGATGCAATCCAATTTCATCCACAACCGGCTTAAGCTGTTCAATCAGAGCTGGATCTGTTAGTTGGGCAAGCTGTTCGCGAATCTGCTTGATGGTGTCTTCGTAGCGTTTTTTATCTTCCTCAATTTTTCGAATTCGACCAGCAACTTTAAGGCGGGTTTCATCGGACAACTTTTTCACATCACACTGCCGAAGGAGCAACTCAGCAAGTTCGTTCTGGCCAGCGGCTTGTCGTGTCTGAATTTCTCGGAACATTTGTTCGGCTTCACGTTGATCGATCACCTGTAATTGGGGACGTTGATTTTCAAGACTCGGATTGGCACGGATCGCTTTCTCGAGGAATTCCTTGGCATCGGCGAATCGCTGTGCTTCGATCAGCATACTGACCACGTCCAACCAATCCTGAGGTTTGCCGGTTTCAGCATTCTTTTTCAAGATCTCCATGAGTGTTTTTCGAGGAACCGATGAAAGCGATAGTCGCATGTCCCAAACGACGGCGGATTCAGATTCGAGCGATTCTACTTTGACGTAGTTCGCCGATATTTCCGTAATCCCTTGAATGATGTCCTTCATGCCTTTCTGTGTCTGCGTGGAGAATACTCGGCGTCCATATTCGTCGAAGGGAGTTAAACCCATCGTATTCCCAAGTACTCCCAGCGCGTTGTGAGTCCTCGGCGAAGCACGCTTAGTGTCATTAGGCAGGATGATCCGCATGGGATCAAACGATAAGGGTGGGGCGTTGGCCAGTTTGGATTTATGAAAATAAGTCATGCGCAGTTCATCGTCTAGAGAAAGGATCGGTTTGGCTTGAATTTCGCCGCCTTCCCGAGGCGTTGATGTGCTCTTCATATTCAAGCTTGCCCGCTCGCCAAGCGTTCCTGGTCCGAGTTGCATTCCGTTTTTCAAGAGTGCAATCGACTGCTGAGCGATTGCGATGGAACTTGCGAAAGAAATCGAGACAGTTGCAACTATACAAAGCGAAAGTCGATGGACGCCAATCATTTAAAGCTGTTCCTTACTTTGTCACCAAACTACCTTCCCTAATCAATTGTACGTTAGAGGCGATTCTTTGCGGTAGTCGAGCGCGATTTAAGTCCAGAATCGCAGTAGGCAGCATTAACCATCAAGTGGAGTCACAGGGACTGAATGTGCCAAACTGAATTGCTGCAATGAACAAACCGGACCATAACGGATGGGGCGAGAGGAATAGAAATGCCTCGCACAGATTCGAGGTGTACTTTTCGCGTGGCGAGGGTCGCGGCTCCCAGCCCGGCATTCTTTAAACCGCTGCGATCAAAAGCCTAACTCGACAACCCCAATTGTTATCTGGCTCGGTACACAACTAAGCGGTAGACGTTACGCCCGCGTATTCTTACCGGCCGCCGAAATAACGTTTTAGGGTTTGTGAAGCGGCATCTCGAGAATTGGAAGCCGTTGGTTTTTTATCAAACCGGGGTTTCGCAGGACCGTCGGATTCTTCTTTTTTCGGGTCATGCGCTGTTTCATCAACCGAGTCCGACATGGTCGCATCGATCTTTGCGGCGTCGTCTAAAACAAACTGCCTTGTTTCGGGATTTTGCGTTCCCGATCGGTCGACTTGGTCAGCTTCTTCAAGCCAAGAATTGATATCGATTTCTTCATAGCGACTATCTGTGGAACCACTCGAACCAACAGCGCGTTCCGCCGCTTCTTTCATGTCCTTGACTTCGGGACGTTTGGCTCCACCCAAACTTACCTCGATGACAACTTCAAAATCGAGATGGCCGACTTTGAGTTTGTCGCCGTTCTTTAAGATCTTTGCTTTCTCCGGACTCAGTTGCTTATCATTCACAAAAGTCCCGTTGCGGCTTTTCAAATCGAGCGCCAACAATTTCCCGTCCTTAATCACCAATATGCAGTGCTTGCGGCTAACGGATTCGCTTTTAGGTCTTAAATGGCAAGACTCACTTCTACCGATTAGGAACTTATCTTGCTTAACGGCTATTTCCTTGCCTTCATGCGAACCGGACAAAACTTTTAGCCTAACCTGCATAGAAAGCTCCTTGGCGGTAAAGTACTCAAGTTCGAATCGTCTCGAACCCTCGCCTTACATCTCGAATTGGTGTACTGGAAACTACAAGCGAGAATCGAATCGGCGATTCCGTTTATGACTTGTAGCAAACAACCCGCACTAACCCGTCTATTATTGTATTGTAGCGCTATGTTTCGCAAGTGCCATGTTGCGAATTACCACATACCCCCCATTTTTAGGCGAACTAAATCCCCATTGCTTAAAGTCGTCCAACTAAACTCGATGGGACCACTCAAAGCTCTGGAACTGGTCGACAAAGGGGTTCAAGGATTCGGGTCGCACTAGATTCTCCAGCGAATTCCTACTCCAAAGAATTCCAAAATCCTGGCCCAATTTGCCTGACAGCGTTTCCGCCATAGCATTTTGAAGCTGTATGGGTTGCCAACTCGACGCTGGCGAGAAGTCGTCAGAGCTGCCGGATGACTTCGTTTCCGCACTCGCTGCCTCGACCAAACCCATTAGACTCGGCGCAAACTCGCTTCGCCGCACAAGCAAGCTGCCGTGTTGCATTATTACTCCCGCGTGTCACCGTTGTGCACTGCCGAGAACTTTGTGCCCTGCGACAACAATATCAAAGTTACTTCGCCTTTCAAAACACAGGTATCGGGCGTTGTTACAGGCATTATCGCATGATGTCTGATTGCGATTTGAATAGAAATCCCCCATTACGCCGATTGATGTTAACCAGACAATTAGTGTTTGGTGAACTGCGAGATAAAGTTGCGTGGCGTGCCCTTTTTCTGATTGATCGGGCATGACGATCGAGTAAGTCACATCATGATCGTGCACGATCGCTCCGCCACCTGTTTCGCGTCGTACAACGTCAAGCTTGCTAAGGTGACCTTGCAGCGCGGGTGTGGGGTATGGCTGAAAATATCCCAAAGACAGAGTAGGGAACTCCCACAGGTACAATCGCAGAATGCAAAGGGAGTGGGCTCGCGCATATTCAGCCAAAGCTCGATCGATTGCCATGTTCCACACACCGGAACGTGGTTGATCGACAATAATTACACCATTCATGAAAGTTCCTAATTGCGACCGTCGGTGAGTGCTCTGAGCGAACACTAAAGTCGTACTGCTCTAGAGTTGCCGTTGCAAAAGAATTGACGGTAACTCATTTCAAACACTCTAACGCAGGATTTTAACTTCGCTCTTGGATCGGCCGGAACGCGTATCGGATGGTTTTGATAACCCCGATTCCGAGTTTCAGGTCCTACTAGTGCGACTCAGCGCATTGCTTTGTGTATTGGGCAAAGTCCATCAGTTTGTCGTATTCACTTGGGTCACTCATTTTGACCTTGATAATCCAACCATTGTCGTAGGGATCTTGCGCAAGCGATTCCAAGCGATTTACTAACGCGTCATTAGTCTGAACCACTTCACCGCTGACCGACGTGTAAAGCGGGCTCACGGCCTTTACCGACTCGACCTCGCCAAACTCCTCGCCAGCACGCAGTTTCTTTCCGACTTTGGGAAGTGCCATAAAGACCAAATCCGTAAGCATCTCGACTGCAAAAGCCGAAATGCCAATGGTTGCAATCATTTGGCCATCCTCGTTTTCAACATAAGTCCATTCATGCGACGAGCTATAACGAATATTCTCTGGAACGATTTTCATGATGGAAATTTCCTATAGGCTTAAAGAGATTGACGTTTATAGAAAGGCAAGTCCACGATGCGAGCAGAAGTTTTACTTCCTCGTATGTCGACATCTACGGATGAACCGGATTTACTCATTTCAGAATGAACATATGCCATCGCGATGGGCTGCTGCAAAGTAGGAGAAAAGCTGCCGCTAGTGACTTGTCCAATGACTCGCGAATCCGAATCGATAACATCCGCACCTTGCCTAGCTGCTCGTTTTCCATCTAACACTAGCCCGACGCGAGCGGGACCGCTTAGATCTTTCTTTGCACGCTCAATTGCGTCTTTGCCGATAAAATCGCGGTCCTTCGTTTGAACTGCAAAACCGAGGCCGGCGAAGATTGGATTGATGTTTTCATCGAGTTCATGTCCATATAAGGGCATGCCAGCTTCTAATCTCAAAGTATCACGTGCGCCCAGTCCGGCCGCTTGAATTCCACTTGCCCGGCCTGCCAACATCAAGTTTTCCCATACGCGATTTGCGTCTTCATTCCGCACAATCAATTCTAAACC
>JANMNK010000528.1:0-2835 GCA_031373875.1 Pirellulaceae bacterium
TAGGCCACACGGCCTGCGGCGCGGTCAAGGGCGCGTGCGATTCCGTGCAATTGGGCAACCTGACCGGGTTGTTAGAACGTATCAAACCGGCGGTTGAAGCCGAAAATCTGACCACACAGAATCGTAACGCGCAGAACACTGAATTTGTAGAAAACGTGGCCCGGCTCAATGTCGGCTTCGCTTTGAATAACATCATGGAACGCAGCCCGATTCTGGCCGAGATGATACGCAACAATGAAATCGCTTTGGCCGGCGGTATCTACGACGTAAAGACAGGTGAAGTGACTTTCCTGAACAGTGAAAAGACCGCTACTCACCCTGCTGTAAAAGCTGTTGCCGCGGTAAATCGGGGTTAATGGCTATCCGTTGAAATGTGGCGGCCCGTTTGGGTTGTCACACCTGCCCGTTCTGTGCGCGCTATGCTGTCTGGCCTTGAGGCAGCATAGTCCACATCCCTACGCTCTTGCCAAAAGCGTTAGCGGGCGGCAGAATAAGCCAAAACAGAGGTTAAAATTTATATGAGAACACATACCAAAGAAACACAGTCCACGACAACGCCCGATGCGGCTTTGCAATTTTTACGCGATGGTAACACCCGTTTTGTCAACAACCTGAAAGCTCACCGCAATCTGCTGGAACAGGTCAACGACACCCGCGAAGGGCAATTCCCCTTTGCCACGATACTGAGTTGCATTGATTCGCGCACCTCTGCCGAGTTAGTCTTTGACCAGGGGTTAGGCGACATCTTCAGCATCCGCATCGCCGGCAATGTGCTCAATGAAGACATCTTGGGCAGCATGGAATTCGCCTGTAAAGTGGCTGGCTCCAAACTGTTAGTCGTCTTGGGGCATTCCAAATGCGGGGCCATCAAAGGGGCTTGCGACAATGTGCAGTTGGGCAACCTCTCCACCCTTTTGGGGCGGATTCAACCGGCGGTCTATTACGAAAGAACCGTGACCGAAAACCGCACTTCAAACAATTCCGAGTTCGTGGAAAAGGTCGCGCATATTCAAGTTAAACGCAGCGTGGAAGGCATCGTCGAACGCAGTATGGTCTTGCGGGAAATGATTGAACGACGCGAACTTGCCCTTATTGGCGCAATGTACGATGTGACCACCGGCGAAGTTGAATGGCTGGAAGAAACCTTTATGTGCGGCGGCTTCAAACACTTTTTCCAAATGGCTGCCGAGATCTTGAGGGAAAGCGTTCGCAGCAGCCAGCGCTTTCAAAAAGTCTTCTCGCTTGCTGATCGGAATTCGCAATCGACCACTGTCTCGTTCGTATCCTTGCAAACCGGCGGCACTAAAAGCCATTTCGGCTCGTTGAAGTTCTTGGTCGCCAAATCGATAGCCGTCGAAAAGCAGGACGGAACTGGCTGTGGGCGTCGTTTTTACCAAAAAAACAGAACTAATAACGATGGCAACAACTAGCAGTCCCGCCAGCACCCGCGAAGCAAATGGCATCGCCGTAAAGAGAAGTCGCGTCTGGTCGAATAATTGCTGTAAGTATCGCATAGGTTTTTCCAGCGGATTCGGAGAGCTTGTTTCGCAGTGCTTTAGGTGCCGGAGATGTTTCCACGGTCGTCCGCGACGGGATGAGGTATGTTGATCGTCCATGCCACGCCGCCCTGAGGGCAATTTGTCGCTCGGCAGTTGCCGCCAATCGAAGCGACGAGTCGGCGTGCTCTCTCAAATTCGATTGGCATGAAAGTAGACGGTGAGTTTTCTGTCTCGTCGGCATTCACTCGACCTGAGATGGAGGCTCCCGAGTCGGCAACTTCAAAGTCGATTTGATCCCCGCGTATTCGTGCGGATACAAGCAATTCACCATCGTGATCGCAGCGTCTCATCGCGTATCGGATAAGTTGATCAACTGCTTGGGTAAATATTTGTTCGGAGTGAGGGACGTCGAGTCCATCGGGTACATCGATCTCAAAGCGTATGGACGCCGCAGCCAGAGAATTTTGAAGACCGTGCAAGATAGTTGCGACGATGTCACGTACGTCATGAGCCATTAGTTGAGTTGTTTGCTGGTTTGGCAAGCGATTGAGAGTCATGGTGCAATCCGTGATGGTGTTCGGCGAATTTCTGGCTGCATTAAAAACTTATTGCAACGAGGTCGGTTTTTGTCCCGAAGTTGTCGATTGGGGCAGGCGTTGTGTTGTGGTGATTGAATAGGACGTGTCAAGTGTTTCAAAGGCTTGTTGTAACTTGGTTCGCAACTCCGATTCGGAAATCGTTTCAAGTTGGGAGAGGCCAGTCACGATGGTTTGATGGACACTAATAACGCTCTGTGCGATATCGGAATCCTCGTATCTGTCGAATTTACAAGGATTCCCATCGCAGATCTGGACGCTTTGCAATTGCTCGTTGATGGAGTCAAGAATTTCCAAAAGCGTGTGCGGGTCAATTTTCTTTGTCCGGGCGTGCGAAGACAAAATTCGATGCGCCGTGCCATCAAGGCAATCGAGCACCTGAGGTTTCAGTGCCTCAAGAATCTCCGCTTTGCGCTCGGCAAGATCGATCCATCGCGTGAGTAGTTGTTCAGCATCCATGCAGAAGAGTCCCACAATAAACTGTAACCGTACCAAACAGTAACCGTAACTCGACGTCCATGCCGTGTACGATTTCCACAACGTTCGTTCCCGCTCTGCTCTAGCTCATATGCTCAAGCCTATTTGCTTAACACGCTGGTACTTTTTATTTCAAAATCGGACGCCACCGCACTTACTCATAAAGCACTGCTTGGTGGTAATTTAAAACAAAGCTCGAACGGGATCGCAAAAAATGAGGGCCTGTTGTGATTAGCGAACGTAAAACGCTCACCGCGTCGGGA
>JANMNK010000472.1:0-3763 GCA_031373875.1 Pirellulaceae bacterium
GGCACCGCATTCGAAGGAAAAGAGTATTTGACACCTCGCGATTGTTTGCGAACGCTGTGTATGTTCCGTTTTGTAAATCCCACGAGCGAGCTTAGGATTGCTGGTGGATGCGAGCGGCATTTACGTTCGTTACAGCCTTTCGGTTTGCTAGTTGCCAACAGCATTTTTGTTGGAGACTATCTGACGACTAAAGGGCAAGCACCGGACGAAGACTATCGCATGATCGCCGACATGGGCTTAGAAATTACCGGTCAACCTGAATGGGTGTCCGAACAAGAGTCGAACCAAGCAAGCATTGCTGGATTAACGTGTGATAGTGGCGGTTGCGGTACTGGATGTTCCTAATCTGATCGCTGCAATACCGACTGTCGCGGGCGCTTTGATTGCGGAAGTGGACGGAATTGCGGGGTTCTGCTGTGTTAAACGACTCTCGCGTGCATTGACTGCGTACTATAAAATGTGGTCAGTTGGGACTTTGCCTAAGTGGACATTGCTTGAGCAAATATTGGGTGCGAAGAGAATCGAACAATGAAAAACCGAAGTTGGACTGTTCAGATCATTGGGGTGTTAGCCGTAGTCTTAATCGTTTGGACTTGGATTTCCAACAATCCGGATTCCGGGACAACTTCTAAGAAAATACCGAATGCCGCTTCTAGCACTGTCGCTGAAGTTGCAAAAGCCGAGCTCAAGCCAGAAATAACAGTAGAAACGAAAACGCCGGAGGTCACCATTCCCGTGGACACGAAACCCAATTTCAACGAGTTAACGCCGCAAGAAGCTCGAGTGATTGTCCACAAAGGGACCGAGAGTCCTTGGACGGGCGAATACACGCGAACCAAGGACGAAGGCGTCTATATTTGCCGTCAATGCAATGCCCCGCTTTATCGCTCGACTGATAAATTCGATAGTCATTGCGGCTGGCCAAGCTTTGATGACGAGATAGAAGGGGCCGTTCGGCACGAAACGGATGAAGACGGTTATCGTACTGAAATCCTGTGCGCTAATTGCGACGGTCATCTTGGACACGTCTTCGTTGGTGAGGAGTTTACCAAGAAGAATACCCGACACTGTGTAAACTCGATTTCGATTAAGCTCATCGCGAAAGATAAGCCATTGCCTCCGGTCATTCTGGCAAAGTAGGCATTCCCGTACTCGACATTCGGGTGCATTGCATTCGGTCAAAGCTTTGGCGAAGAAGTTGATTCCAATGCCTTTGGGAACTCGGCATCATTTTTGTATCGTCGATGTGGAAGGTCGATTTGCGGTTTGCTTGGCTTCGATAGGTGTCCAGGCGTTCGCCGGATCCGTTATCAAAACCAAGTCTTGGTTGTCCATGTAATCGACGTAATGCTCAGCGATCTGCGGCTTGCATTCCAATCGCCAAGCTAGTTCTTGATAATTCGATTTGCTTAGAACAATTCTGTCGACCGTTCCGCTTTGGACTTCGTCGACGAGTTCATCGACCGATTCATAGAATCGTATTGGCTCGCCCAAGTAGAAAACCATGCTTGGTCGGAAGTGCCCCAAGACCGTCAAGTCGACAGGTTTCTCGCCCGCATTTCTTCGTAGTTCTTGGACGATGTTTTGTGGTGTTTGTAGCCAATCAATCGATGGTACGATCCATTGCCAAATGCAAAATGGGAACAGAACTGCGGAAGCGGCGAAAGTGATGATCGCGCTTCGGTCTTTCCCTCGAAAGCAGAAGTACAATCCCAGCCCTGCCGCGAGCAATAAAGGAATGCCAATCACGGCCATTTTAGGAGCCAGCAATTGGAGTTCCGGATGGATGCTAAATCGATCCAGCAATGTCTTGCCATTCCACAGTGCAATCACACTGAGAGGCAATCCCACCGCTAGTAGCGTTCCGACGACTGCGAGTAAAGCGATTGCGATGGTGCGCCAACCGCGATGAATGGCTTCGGGCTGCTCGTACCAAGTTGAAAAATATCTTCCAATAATTAATGCGAGTGCTGGATAAGCCGGAAGGACATAGTTTGCTAGTTTAGTGCTTGCCAATGAAAAGATCATTAAATAAACACCCGCCCAGCAGAGAGCCAATGTCAAACCAAGCCAGTTGTTCGTTGCTTTACGCCACTCATGGCCGCACTGTAACGCGACGGGGATGGCAAAACCCGACCATGGGTATAAGCCAATGAGGCATGCGGTCAGATAAAAAAAGAATGAACCGTTGTGATTGTCCATCGACTGCGCAAAGCGACCGAAATGATGGACGCCAAAGAACTCTTGCAGGAACTTTCCATCGGTTTGCCAGCCGACTAGCGCATACCAAGGTCCGGCAACAACCAGCAACACTGCGATGGCCGTGAAGGGGCGCATGATCCACAATGTTCGAAAGAAAGATGCCGGTCCGAACCGTTTGCAAATTTGTTGCAGGCGTCCTTTCCAATCGGCGACGATGGTCGATTGGATTGGAGGTGAGATCGACATGAGAAACAAGCCGATTACGGCAGCCGGAAACAACAATCCGATTGGGCCTTTTGTCAAAACTGCTAAAGCCATTACCAAATAAGTTGCGACCCAAGTGCTCCATTTCGGTAACGAAAGATTCTCGGAGTCCAATCGAATGTCCCGAATCCATACAAGTATTGATAGCGAAACGAAAAAGGTCAGATAGCTATCAGGTGTAGCGGCACGAGAAACCACAGTAAAAAATATGCTAGTCGAAAGAGCGATCGCGCTAAAAAATGCAGTGCGCGCGTCAAACAAACGTCGTCCGATCCCATAGACAACAAAGACTGTTGCCAGCCCGAAAACAGCGGAGAAGAACCGGGCACCAAATTCGTTCACCCCAAAAAGCTTGAAGCCAAGTATCATGCCCCAATACATCATGGGTGGTTTGTGGCTGAACAATTCTCCATTGTAAGTCGGAACCACGACCTCCCCACGCGAGTACATTTCAGCTGCGGCGGACGCAAAATAGCCTTCGTCTTGATCCCACAATCGTGAGTTTCCCAAGCCCACGAACAATACCGTCAAGCCTATGAGCATCACGCAGGCGAGTGGAACGATTTGGGATTTCAGAAAAGTCTTAGGCGGCTTTTCGAGTTGGCGGTTCAACTTGATCTCCACGAATCGGAACAATGCTCGAACCTGGAACAAAATCGTCTTGTTCGGGAGTCCTGTCGCCGACAGTTCGATAAGGGATGGAATAACGAGGAGCCCCAGGTCGCAAGTAGCGCCAGTAAATATTTGACATTTCGGCAATGGCGAAAATGAAATGACGTGCCCTTAGTTTCGAACCTGCAACATCCTCCCAGTCTTCCAGCGGGAACTCGTACAACAGGCGCATGATGCCCTGCCGACTTCCGCAGGCGTGCTTCATACGGGCCAATAGCTCGACGTCGAAGATCCATTTGGTAACAAACGGACGATCGAAAAAGATTCGTGTATTGCCGGTCACCCGAAAAAGCTTTGCGCCACACTGAGTATCGTAAATGGGAACGCCCAGCATCAGTGAAGCAAGTGTTGCGAAACATCGCCCGAGAGTTTTGCGAACAACCGTCCGACGAATGTCGTGACCCAATAATGGCATTCGAGTACCAACCACCAATTCAGTTTCAGGTCGGCAATCGAGGACTTCAGAAAATCGATTAATGGCATCCAATGGAGTCGCTAGATCCGCATCCCAGTAACCAATCTTGGACGGTTGTCGACTTAGTCCCAGCAGCATTCCCTGCCTGACCGCTTCCGCTTTTCCTGAATTGCGAGCCAAGTGATGAACGCAAAAATCTCGCCTGTTTTC
>JANMNK010000581.1:0-2719 GCA_031373875.1 Pirellulaceae bacterium
CGGCGGCTGGCGTTATCAACCACGCATCGATGCTGACACGTCGGTCACCGGTTGGTTCGTCATGGCACTGATGAGTGGTCGCATGGGCGGGCTCGCAACAAATGCCGAGAAACTTGGCAACGTAAGTCGATTCTTGGATTCCGTCCAAAGCGAAGGTGGCGCGTTGTACGCCTATACTGACCGCGAAGTCGACTACCCACGAGCAGCGATGGTCGCCGAAGGTTTGCTTTGTCGCATTTTTCTCGGCTGGCCTCGCTACGACGAACGATTAAAGTTGGGCATCGATGCACTTCTCGGCCAACCCATTTCCTCCGATATCAAGAAACGCAATTTTTACTATTGGTATTATGCGACACAAACGCTCCATCATTTCGGCGGTAAACCTTGGAACGAATGGAACGACGTGATGCGACGTGAACTGCCGGGCATGCAAATCAAGGACGGTCCCGACGCTGGTAGTTGGCCATCCGACGGCGATCCACATGGTATCGGCGGCGGTCGTTTGTATTCCACTTGCTTGTCTATCTATTGCTTGGAAGTCTACTACCGGCATCTACCGATCTATGACTTGAAAATGCTAACCGGTGCCGAAGACGACATGAAGCTCGAGTGAATCTCCGAGCGTGCTTGCCGTCGGATATCGACAACAAGTTTTTTCGAACCAGATGCTCGTTGTGGTGGTCGATACAACTCGCCGAACGCATTTTGGAATTTAGCGAATTTCTAAAATCAAGCAAAACTTCTGACGAGAAAAAAGCACGTGCTTCGACGAATGAGTAAGCAGATCAAACTTGTCGATCACGTATACGTTGTTGCAGAGAAGTTACATTTGCCTGCAAGTCAGCGACAGATAAACCGATTAGCTCGGCATCGCCTGAGATCTTGTCGCCAAGGAGTCCTTGCAGGGTTTGTATGATACCAGAAAGTTTGCCTCGCTCTAAGCCGATTTCCAACCCTTCTTCCCGTGCTCCTGACAGAGCCCACTCGTAGTCGCGTTGGGCTTTTTCGCGTTGGTCGTACATTTGGCGATCCTCCGTCTTGGCTGATATCGTGGCAATCGTATCGATGGCTTGATCGAACTCAATTCCTATTAACAACTGATTCAATTTAGTCGCGTCGTACTCATGGGCGTGCAAAAGTAGAAATGCCCATTGATGCAACTTACTCGCAGACGCGATGGTCACCTCCGATAAATTGTACTTCGTTAATTCTACCGTGTGAACCTCAATCGCATTGATTAGTTCGCGGCCGCTATTTTGGTCAAGCAATTGGAACCGATGGTGAGCTTGATCGGTATCGGGAAAAACACGCTTGTCCAAGAGACAAATGGAAATTGCAGGCGTTGCCTTGGCGTAGTTTTGGCCTATCTCCAATTGGTCGACGTACATTTTACAAGCATAGTAGACCAACCGCTCCAGCAGACCGCTGTAAACGGAAACTTGCATTTCAACATTCAACCAGCGCCCGGCCGCGTCCCGACAACGTACGTCCAAGACGATCAATTTACTGTCAGCGAATTCTTGGTAGCTAAACGGATTCAAAACCTCAACGGCTTCGATAGGGCGTTCCAGGTCTAAGATTGCGTTCAGCAAACCAATAAGCGCCATCGAGTTTTGCGGCGAACCAAAGATCTTCTTGAACGCGAAGTCAACAGTCGGTTTGATACCGAGCGGCATGGTAGGTGACCCTTATTGTCTTGAACTCATAAATGCGAGTTGTGCGACGCCATTTAAGCTGACTGAAATCGGAAACATCACGCCACCATGCTGGGTGAAACTGTTTTAACCTGTTTACCTACGGCGATTAACAATCAATTGGGTGGCATTCCTCCCATCGAAACTCTCTCAAGCTAGTTCTTGCCGGGCAAAGTAATCCCTAATTCAGCTATCAACATCTTCATGTCGTCCCACGTGTACTTTTTTGCAGACTCTGTTCGCAGCAAGTAGGACGGATGGTAAGTGACCATGACGCGAGCCCCATAAGCTTGGTGGAAACGCCCCCGTAAACTGCCAACCGATTGTTTGGAGTTAAGCACCGCGCGTACCGCAGCGGCTCCGAGACAGACGATAAATTCGGGCCTTAGGACGGCTAACTGCGTTTCGAAAAACAGACGACAGTTTTCGATTTCGGTATCCGTTGGAGTTCGATTATTCGGTGGACGGCATTTAAGCGAGTTCATGATGTAGACATCCTCGCGCTTAAGCTGCGAAGCTTCGATGATCTTCGTCAGAAGCTGCCCGGCTTTGCCAACAAACGGTTCCCCGCTCTTGTCCTCATCAGCACCAGGTGCTTCGCCAAAGAATACGATGCGAGGAAGGATGTTGCCGACGCCAAATACTGTCTTCGTTCGATTACGAACCAGCTCAGGACACAACTGGCAATTGCAAACTTGCTGATTGAGTTCGTTCAAAACCGTCAGCCGCTGATCGGCTGAAAGTTTTTCCGAATCGCGAAATCCAATCGAAATGAGTGCCGATGAGTCAGCTTTTTTCGTAACTCCGACCACAGCCGGTTCCTTAACCCGTTGCGGAACGTCCTGTACTTTCTGCGATTCGATCGGCATCGGCATTGGAGATGGAATAGCTGGACTTTCGGCAACAAAGTTCGGCGGTGCGGGGCGCACCGGAGCACTTGTCTTCGGCGGAACTGGCGACGGCACCGATGGTAAGGTTGCTGTGGTCGTGGGGCTGCGCTTGACTTGTCCTAACAATCGGCGATC
>JANMNK010000624.1:0-15137 GCA_031373875.1 Pirellulaceae bacterium
ATTTGAACTTTGGCTTGAGCATCGCTGTTGCGGTCTGCGATCGCTTCGGCTGAAAAACCACCGAAGATTACGGAATGAATCGCACCCAATCGAGCACACGCGAGCATGGCAATGGCGAGCTCAGGTACCATGGGCATGTAAATACTGACCATGTCGCCTTGTCCTACACCAAGTTTCTTCAGGCCATTGGCGAATCGGCAGACTTCGCGCAGCAGGTCCGAGTAAGTCAACACGCGCGTGTCACCGGGTTCTCCTTCCCAATAGATCGCAACACGATCACCTCGACCTGCGGCTACGTGAGCGTCCAAGCAATTGTAGGAAGCATTGGTTTTGCCACCGACAAACCATTTTGCAAAAGGCTCGTCCCATTCCAGCGTCTTGGTAAATGGTTCGAACCAATGCAGATGCTCTCGCGCTTCCTTGGCCCAGAATGCTTCGATGTCCTTAATCGACTCGTTGTAGAGGGACTCGTAGGCTTCGAGAGACCCGATCTTTGCAGCCTTTGCGAATTCCGCACTGGGCGGAAAAAGCCGAGTCTCTTGCATGACCGTGACGACTTGACCGGACGCTGTTTGTCCCATTGAAAGACCTTTTTCTATGAACGTGATTAATTAACTGTTTGGGGCAGGAATGGATTGGGAGGTTTGGAAAATCGATCAAACGTCGGTCTGTCGACCAATAGGCTGGTGGGCAATTGCTCGTTGCCAATCGACGATCGCGACGGAAACGATCAAGCTACCGATCCGAATCGATCTCGCTTGAAAATTGTCGATGAGTTTGTACACATTGTCAACAAACGCTTGACTCAGAGTTTCATTATGCAAGCCAGCTTTTCTTGACGTTTGCCGTCAACGAGAACCTCGTAGCGGATCAAAATTTGGTTCCCGCAAATGGCAGGTGTAGCAAAGGTCTCGTCGCCTAGTTGATTCTTGCTGACTAAGTCAAGTTTGTCGGGTGTAGCACGAAAGATGCTGGTTTCGCCGGTTTCATTGGTCGCGTAGATTCGATCTCCGACTTGTACTAGCGACGCGCTAAAATTCCCGCCAAGTCGAGTTTTCCACTTTTCTTCGCCAGTATCCGATTTCCAGCAAGCGGCAATGCCCGCATCGAGCACGGCGTATAAATGCCCGTCGTGGCAAATCATCGAAGGAACGTAAACTCGCTCATCGTTCTGCCATACGATCTTCTTCGAACCATCCGCGAGAACCGCACTGATATGGTTTCGAGGATAGCCGCCTGATGAATAAACGTGTTTGCCGTCCGTAACGGTGGACGTGACGCATTCCGTCGTTGCTCCTTCTGCTTCCCAAATTGTTTTTCCGGTCCGCGGTTCAAAACTGGAGATCAAATTGCAGCCAGTCAGCAGCAACTGATCTCGGCCCGCTATTTTGAATATTACGGGGGAAGGGTAATTTGGATCGCTGGGTCGATCTCGTTTCCATATTATTTCGCCGGTGGATTGGTCCAACGCTGCTACTGCACCGCCGCCTTTGGTGTCGACGGTGACATACACGAACTTCTCAAAAAGCGCAGGTGAAGAACCGTAGCCTTGGTGAATCGAGTAGTCGCAAATCTTTGTCTGCCAAAGCTGCTTTCCTTCAAGATCGAGTGCTGTCGTAAAGACCGCGCCGCTGTTTGCAAAGTTGACATAGATTCGTCGTCCATCACTGGCTGGCGTCGTCGACGCGCCGGTAGAGCGCTCGTTTTTGCGCATCGCGCCTGTGGCATGGACGACTTTATCCCACACCTTCTTGCCCGTGGCGCGGTCCAGACAGAGTACCGATTGACTACCTGCAGTTTCATCGCAAGTCGCTAAATAGATGCGATTGCCGACTGCGATCGGTGAACCATTGCCTCGTCCTGGAATGTCAACAGACCAAGCGATATTCTTTTGGTCGGACCATTCCGTCGGTACATCGGGTGATGCGATCGCAACGCCGTTCCGAAACGGTCCACGCCACCAAGGCCAATCGGAATCTTTCAATGCTTCGAAACCGGGTGGCGATGCGGACGCCAAGCATCCGAGACCCGTCAGGCAAATCAAAAACCCATTCCGAAATGTAGATAACAACGGCATCTTTTTAAGAACTCCTCAGGGCGGGAACGATCAAGCGGGAAGTTGATTCTAAGTCGCCAAGGCTGCTTTTACTACCAACCCAATCGGGCTGATCGCCTTTGAAATAGCCGATCGAAGAGATTTTGCTGCGATTCTCTTGTAATTGCAATTCATGGATACTTGGTTTAGAAAATGGCTTGGGCACACAGCACGCGCTGAGTTATCACGTTACACCGCTTTTTAGAATTCATCTTTTAGAATTGGATCTCGCATCATGGCAAAGAAAAAAGCAGCAACTCCCGTCAAGAAAAAGAAGATCGGTCGAATCATTTTGAAAACCGGAGAAGCACTGGTCGAAGCCGAACAAGCTTGGTCTGCTGCGGAGCCCGAAGTCGTCATTGGCGAACTTGACGGACCAGTCGGCTACGCTATCGCCCAACTCATCGGCAATCAAGTCAAAGGTCACACCAAGGTCTTTGCGATCCTGAATAGCGACGTTCAAATCCGGCCCGCGACGGTCATGGTTAGCAAAGTCACCGTGAATAGTTCCAAGTACACCAATATTCTAATGGGAACCGTACAAGCCGCTATTGCCCACGGAGTCCTCGACGCCGTTCGTGCTGGCCATATCCCCAAGAGCAAAGTCAACGACTTAGGGATTATCGTCTCGGTATGGTTGGACCCATCGATCGTCGATGAAAAGTTTGATCCCAATGTATTGTTCGAAACCAATCGAGCAGCGACGACCAAGGCGATCGCGAAAGCTTTAAGTGATGAGCCATCGATTGACTGGCTTCTCAAGAACCAGGACAAAGTCCCTCACTTCTTCCATCAGCTTGCGCTCGAAGGCAAACTGGATTAAGCCGTTTGGCAAAATCAATGGGGCGCGCCGATTTTGGCTTCATCGATCGGCGTGCCAAAGGATGACTATCGTGTGCGAGAAAACTGGTGGCGGATTATTTGCTCGGGTACTTTTTCTACGAATCGTATTTGTGGTCGCAGTTTGCGCTGCAATAGGCGTTCGCGGCGGTGACGTCATCTCGACTCACCCCAATTTCGTGTTCTTTCTCGTCGACGATTTAGGCTGGGCGGACATCGGGTGCAACGGAAGCACGTTTTACGAGACGCCCAATATTGATGCTTTGGCTGCGTCAGGAATGAACTTCAAGTTCGGTTACGCAGCCTGTCCCGTCTGCTCTCCAACGCGCGCGAGTATTTTGACTGGGAGACATCCGGTCAAGTTAGATATTACGGATTGGATTCCCGGTGACGACGCAAACCGAGTCAAGGACGGGCGATTCAGGCACATCGACGATCGAAGTAGCTTGAGTTTATCCGAAACGACAATCGCGGAAATGTTGAAACAAAATGGCTACGAAACTTTCTTTGCTGGCAAGTGGCATTTAGGAGGCGAAGGGAGCTTGCCCACCGATCATGGATTCGACGTCAACATTGGCGGGTGCGACAAAGGCCAACCGCCGGGCGGTTACTATTCGCCGTGGAATAATCCTTACTTGACTGCGAATTTCGAAGGCGAATATTTGGACGATCGTCTCACGGACGAATCGATCAAGTTTTTGGAGAACAGAGATTCAAGCAAACCGTTCTTGCTGTACTTGTCGTTCTACAACGTTCATACTCCGATTACACCCTACAAAAATCGCTATCCGCAGTTTCTCGAAAAAGCGTCGAAGAATTTTACCGACCAGTCGCCATCGATGCCCGAGCATTTCGGTCGGTCGCGTACTCGCCAAGATAACCCAGAGTATGCGTCGATGGTTTCTGCAGTTGATGACAGCGTGGGACGGGTATTAGAACGACTTGAGGCGCTGCATCTCAAGGAAAATACCGTCGTCATATTCACTTCGGATAACGGGGGATTGTGCACTGTCAATCAACCGGGTCCAACTTCGAATTTACCGCTGCGGAGTGGCAAAGGCTGGCTGTATGAAGGCGGTATTCGAGTACCATTGATTCTGCGCATTCCGGGGCTTGCTGCTGCAAACCAATCCAGCGATATCCCAGTGACAAGTATGGACTTTGCACCAACGATACTTGAGCTTGCCGGAATTGCTCCACCGCCGAAAGTCGAATTTGACGGAACCAGTCTTTTGCCCGCACTGCGAGATTCAGCAAAACTGATCGATAGAAAACTTTATTGGCATTATCCCCACTATCACGGTTCGACTTGGCGGCCCGGCGCGGCGGTTCGAGATGGCCGATGGAAGCTGATTGAATTTTACGAATGGGATCAAACTGAGTTGTACGACCTACAAGCAGATCCCGAGGAACGGAATGATGTCTCGCTTTCGAATCCGGAGGTCGCGGCTCGCTTGAGCAAAGAATTGGCATCTTGGCAGAAAACGATGGACGCCAAGATGCCTGTTTCAAGGTAAACGAAATTGTGGCCGAAGCGACGTTCCGTGATCGTCAAGGATTCGAATCTTTAGCGATTGCGTTTCTTAGGCGGTGGTTGGCCAACGTCGTTTGGGTCTCCACCATTTTGCACCATCGCCGCATCGAGTGAAACCGTTTTGATCAGCGACAAGTCGTTCGCCGAATACTGAATGAGCGTGTTGTTATGAAGTACAAAAACATACGACGCGTTTGCAGCGACGGAACCGGTCGCCATTGGCAGCATGCCAAAGCCACCAGCGCCACCCGGCATGCCGCCTTGACCGCCAGCGCCTCCATTGAATCCGCCGCCAAAGCCACCGACTCCTCCAGCACCGCCCGCAAATCCACCACCTGCTCCACCAAAACCACCACCGCCACCACCTTGACCGCCAGCACCTCCGGGTTGGCTGTTTCGCGATTGGCTACTTTGAGCATCCGAACGATCGACCTGGGATGCTATTAGCAGGAAAGCGACCAGCAACATCAGCGACCAACCGACAAGTACTTTTGAATTGAACATCATCAAATCCTCAAACGGGAAAAGTAAACACACGTCAACGAATAACGGCCTTACATTAAGGAAACGTTCCAAGAAACCATGCCCGACTGGAATCAGCGATGACGCCGCTGGAAAGGACCGTAAGGTTTGAGCTTACCAGAAAATCGTATAACTGATGCGATTGTGGTTGTTCAAAATCTAAGGCACCTACGACGCGTATAGGTATGGTGGTATTTGGATTCTAAGAATACGCTTGTAAGCTATCATGTTCTGAGGTGTCTTAACTGGATCATCCCCTTACCCATCGTTAGCTAAAAAATAGAGGGAAACTCAATGTCCGTACAGTTGTCTGCTTTTCCAAAGTGCTATCTCGACAAGATCTCCCACGACAAATCGATGAGTGTTTTTGACTGGATCGAAATGGCCAAAGACCTCGATGCCGATGGTCTGGAAATGTACGAAGGCTTTCTCTGGCACATGGACGACGATTATCTGGATTCCGTTCGCGATGCAATACGCAACGCAGGGTTTGCTATGCCCATGCTGTGCTGTTCACCCGATTTCACTAATCCCGATCCTGTTAGACGTGCCGAAGCAGTGAAGAAACAGCAGTTCATGATCCGCGTCTCCCATCATCTAGGAGGTCCCGATGTTGTGTGCCGTGTTCTCAGCGGGCAACGATATCCAGAAGTAGCCCGCGAAGATGGACTGACCTGGGTCACCGAATGCATTAACGCGTGTTTGCCGATTGCTAAAGAACTCGGGGTGATTTTAGGGATTGAGAATCACTACAAAGACGGACATTGGCGTTACCCAGAGTTTGCTCAACGGATGGATGTGTTTCTTGACTTGGTAAATCGCATCGAGGAACGAGAGTACTTTGGTGTTCAATACGATCCATCTAACGCGATTGTCGCCGGCGATGATCCCATCGAGTTACTAGAAAAAGTCGCCGATCGAGTTGTGAGCATGCATGCTAGCGACCGCTATTTGGAACCTGGCCACACGCTTGACGAGCTGCGTCAAAACGACGGCTCACTTGGCTACAGTCCATTCTTAAAGCACGGAGTCACAGGCAAAGGATTGAATGACTTTGACAAGATTTTTTCGATCTTAGCCAACGTTGGTTATAACCGGTGGATCAGCATCGAAGATGGAATGAACGGTATGGAAGAGATGCAAGAATCGCTGCAATTCCTTCGCCGGATGATCGCAAAGCATTTTTGATCAAAACGGGATCATCTTCGTGTAAACAATTCGCTTCCAGAACGAACGGGTTCTTAGTCTATCTAAGCCATCGTAGTAGAGATCGTCGACTGCATTCGGATTCGGTTTGTAACGATTTTGACGGCTGGCTTTTGTTGGGTAAGTGTGGGATTCGATTCGCACTGAGAATGGATCGAATTCTAGTGATTACGCTAGATAAGTGGCTTTGACGCCACGTACGATGATGTTCACAAGCTTCGGTACTGTTCGGCTTTGTTGCTTTTCCACCACGTTGGGCGATTTATGAACCAATCCAACCTGCCCTCTCGCAAGAAAATGCGAGTTCTATTCTGGCTGGGCTTTCTCTGTTGGCTTGCCGCTGCCTCAACAGTGGGTGTCTATGTTTGGTCTTGGAAAACAATGCGATGGCCACCGGATTATCGCTGGATTTTAGCAACCCTTGGAGCGGCGATAGTATTTGGCGTTTTGTGTATCTTGGTCGGTGCCATTAATTTCCTGCGCGGTCCGCGGCGAATCGCTGCCATCACGGGACTGTTTTTTGGTTCGTTACCGGTCGTATTGGTCGTGTTTCTGTTTGGCGAACTTTATTGGAGAGCTACCACGCGACAAAGCATCGAACGAGGAATGCTCATCGATCCGGTTGCGTATTTGGCTTCCGACCTAGGTGACTGTGAAACCGCTTGGCGTAAACTCCGGCGTACTTCTGGGCAGTCTTGCGTTTTGATGGATGACGGGAAACACGATGACCCGAGTGTCGTTGTGGAAAAGATGGACGCGCATATCACCAAGATGTGCGATGTCCTTGGCATTCGTCCAAAGAAAGTAGCATATTGGGTGAGGCACCATTTGCTTGGCGATCGAGGGCGATCCTTGGTTGGCTGGGCTGTGTGCGACAAGGTTGTCGATGGCACCGACAACGATCTGAACTACCTCGACAAACACGAGATGGCCCATGCAGTGATTTCGTTGACTTGTTCGCCCGAATCCAATCCTGCGACGGTGCTAAGCGAGGGCTGGGCGGAATCGCAGAGCCAAGATGTCCTTGACGTGTGTCGAACGCTTGTAGTCCGTCGCCGAGACGATCCAGATTTTCCAACATGGCAAGAAATTGTCGAGCCCAAGTGGTACTCGCGAAGCTTCGGTCCGGTCTACGCTTGGGGAGGGCCAGCGGTCTCGTTTCTGCTAGAAAAATTTGGCGGTCCGACTTTTCAAAAGCTATACAACGAAGCTCGCCACTCCACGTTCGAAGCTGATTTCCTTCGCGTGTATGGCAAATCGTGGAATGATATGGAACCGGACTTTGAAACTTGGTTGGCGGCGAAAGTCCCCGAGGCGGTGGCCACAGAAAAAGTACAAACCATCGACAAGACAATTGACGACCGAATTACCGTTGCGAGCGAAGTAGCCAAATCCGACTGGGATAATTTTTGGTCCAATGTAAAAGAAAAACATGAAGCACGAATTAAGCCTTCGAACCGCTCCGGTTTGCGGGTCATGTCGGAAGCGAAAGATGGCAGTGGACAGACGATTCGCACGACGCTGAATCAGTGGCGAGTGTTTTATTCCGAGGACGAGTCGCTTTTTGCGAGAGAAACAATTTCGGGCAGCGAGGCTCGCGGTATCACACCGGAGAAAGCAATCAGTGCCAGTCGCACCGCTTCGGAAACGCGGCGGTCCGGTTGCCTTGTCACGGCCCGGTCCGAAAAAGAAACTCTGAGACAGTCTATTCGTAACTTATGGATCGAAAGCTGGTGCGTAGGCGATTTGGTTCAGACGTTTGAAGAACTAACTGGCCCCAACGGCAATTTGACGATCGATACGCTGAACGAGGATTTCGAAACACGAACTTGGACTTTGAAAGCCAGCGGTCAGGCAGCGAGCGACGTATCATTCAGTTTGGAAGCAAAGATCGATTCTCAAAAGGGCTGGCGCTGTGTTCAGCTTAATCGCCAAACTGGAGATAGTTTTACCAACCAGACATTCAAACTCAGTCCACTGAACGACGATTGGGCACCGAGCGAGTTAACAACGACGACGACGATCGATGCCAAGGAAGGTCCGCAAGTGATAACAAAATTCGCGTCGCTGACAGATCGCGATATTCTATCCTTGCGAGACGAAATCATGTCGATTCCGATCAAGACATGTGAGAACGGATTGGAAGTACCGGTTTGGCTACAAATTGTCCGATACACGACTGGGGTTTGGGCAGCTATCGGAATTCTATTTGGGATGTTCGTCAAACTGTTTCGCATCTGACCAACGATTGCGTAGTCCTGGGCACAATGGGGCGGTCGTTCACTTATGACGATTGTGGCGACTACAAGGCGCGCGCCGTTTTATTTTCATCGCGGACTGTTTCCCTAAGTGTACTTTCGAAAGCGTTATGCAACCGAAGGTCAATTCTGCGATCTACATTTGAACTAGCTGGATTTTTTATCCCTAGTCGATTTGTAGGTATTGTCTTTCATGCTTGGCCGACAACCATCGCGGTTCGTTTTATTTGCAGCGTGGATGTTGATGTCCATGCCTTTGCAGGGAGGCCCGCCGGTCCTTGAAATCCGAATGAAAGACGCGATTGAACGAGGCGTCCCAGTGTTTTGGGGAGAAGATCGATCGCTCCTCCTTCACGCCGACGGTCAAATAACATCCATTCCGCGTGACAGTATGGAAAGCTTTCGCTTGACCGACGTCGCGTTTTCCCCTGCTACAGTCGCTTCGATGCGCGGTGTGCTTCAGACGGAGTTTGGCCGGGGATTCCAAGTGGTTGCTTCGGGAAATTATGTCGTGGTCGCGCAAGGCCAAGCGGCGGAAGAATGGACTCGACGATTTGCGGAACTAGAAGCAGCCTTTTTTCGATTCTTTTCGACGCGCGGTTTTCGGCTAATCACACCTGAATTCCCCCTGGTTGCCATCGTATTTCCCAACCAAGATGAATTCAAGGCTTATGCAAAACGGACCAAGATGGAGGTTAACGTTCACACGCTCGGATTGTATTCTCCCATGAACAACCGCATGGTCTTGTTTGAACAATCGAACTCCGACGCGATTTCGACACTGTCGACGATCCTTCACGAATCGACCCATCAACTGGCTTTCAATTGCGGCGTTCATCAACGGCTGTCGGACATTCCGATTTGGACCGCCGAAGGGCTTGCCTCTGTTTTTGAATCTCCCGCTATGTTGGAAGCAGCCGAACGTTCGCACGTCGCACGTCGATACAATCCCGTCCGATTCTCAACTTGGCAGCAAATGGCAAAGTCACCAGACAAAGTCACTACGCTGCTAAAAAACTTGATCGTTTCCGATAACGCTTTTGACGTTAACCCAGACAGCGCGTATGCGCTCGCGTGGGCCATGACTTTTTACCTTGCCGAGCGAGACTCCGACCGTTACGTCGCGTATATGACGCACGTTGCCAAGGGAACAGCCGGAGTTGCGTATTCGCCTGCTGCGAGACGACGCGATTTCGAAAAGTACTTCGGCTCCGAACATCAGTTGCTGATCAATAACATGCAACGATTCTTCGAGGAAAACATGCCTTGAGTTACATGCCCAGACGGGTTACTGGACTAAGCCAGGATGTCGGTGATAACGCGTTGCTCTTCGACGCCCGTCAATCGCTGATCCAGCCCTTGGAACTTGTACGTCAACCTTGAATGATCGATCCCCATGCAGTGAAGGATCGTGGCGTTTAAATCATTCACGTGGACCGGTTTGTCCACAATGTTGTAGCTAAAATCGTCGGTCTCTCCGTACGTGATGCCAGGCTTGATGCCGCCGCCCGCCATCCACATACAGTAATTGCGGGGATGGTGATCGCGTCCATAGTCTTCTTTGGTGACCGTCCCCTGCGAATAGACAGTCCTACCAAACTCGCCTCCCCATACGACGAGCGTAGAGTCCAATAAACCCCTACGTTTCAGGTCCGTAATCAATCCAGCGCAACCTTGGTCCGTGTCACGACATTGGTTGCCGAGTTGGTGGGGAAGCCCACCATGTTGATCCCAACCTCGATGCGCCAACTGAATGACTCGTACGCCGCGTTCGACCAAGCGGCGAGCTAACAAAGCACTGTTTGCGAAGGTCCCCGGCTTTTCGGCATCTGGACCATAAAGATCCAATGTCTCACGCGATTCCTCTTGAATATTGGTTAACTCGGGAATGCTTCGCTGCATTCGAAATGCCATTTCGTATTGTGCGATCCGCGTAATCGTTTCGGGATCGCCGAAGCGACCGAGGCTTTGTTGATTCAGTTGATTGAGAGCATCCAACATACGACGCCGGTCTTCGGCGGAAACACCATCTGGATCCGGTAGGTACAGCACGGGGTCACCGGAACCGCGCAATGCGACTCCGCTGAATCGCGTTGGCAAGAACCCACTGCCCCACATGCGGTTATAAAGGGCTTGCCCGTTGCTATCGGCAGGGAATCGAGGAGTGAACACAACGAAAGCAGGCAAGTCGTCACTTTCGCTGCCAAGTCCGTAACTGATCCACGAGCCGATGCTGGCTTTGCCTGGAATCTCGGAGCCAGTCATTACAAAAGTACACGCGGGATCATGATTGATGGCGTTGGTATTGATCGTCTTGATAACGCACAGTTCGTCCACGACTTTAGCAGTGTGGGGTAATAATTCCACATTGACCCAAGTGCCGCATTTGCCACTTTGTTCAAACTTGAATTTGCTGGGTGCGACGGGGAATCGCGTCTGTCCACTGGTCATCGTCGACAGCCGCTGCTCACCGCGAACACTGGGCGGCAAGTCCTTGTCAAAATACTCGTTCAAACCGGGCTTGTAATCCCAAGTATCCAGTTGCGAAGGGCCACCGTTCATATGCAGGTAAATCAACGCTTTGGCTTTACCTGGGAAATGGGGCAAGCCCGATAATGGGGGATGAACCCGTTCTTCGGTTGCTCGAACACGCCCGCCAATCCCAGCTTGGCTACCAAGTGCGGCTAATGCGATCCCGCCCAATCGAAAACCCTCGCGAGCGAAAAAATTCCGCCGCGTCAAATGCATTTGCATCTCGTTCATTTCTTGCATGCTGTTGCCTTTCGTAATTCTCAATTCCGAGTCACTGTTTCATCAAGATTGAGAATCGTATTCGCGATCAATGTATAAGCTGCCAGTTCCGGGACGTTTTGATTCGCGTCCGGTTTTGTCTCACCAAGCTGCGTTAGTTTTGCCGCTGACTCAGGGTTTGCAAGATAGCGAGCCAAATGATCTGTCAACTGGTTGTGTAAAATTACAAGCTCGGCTGAAGATGCGTCGCGAGCTAAAACGGTTCGAAACGCAAACTGAATTCGAGATTCCGGAGAATCGCCTCCTTCGCTCAATATTCGTTGCGCGAAGACGCGTGCGGCTTCGACATGTTGCACGTCATTCATTAGTTGTAACGCTTGGAGGGGCGTGTTGCTTCGCTCGCGCAGCGTGCAAAACTGCTCGCGATTGGGCGCGTCAAAATTTGACATGAATGGCGGCGGAGCGGTTCGCTTGAGGAAGACATAGATGCTTCGGCGGTAGAGTGCCGAACCGTTGTCGCGTTGATAAAATCGCGTGTTCGAACCGGCAAATCCCACGGGCTCCCAGATATTTTCGGGCTGGTACGTCTTGACACCTTTGCCGCCCATATCCATGTCGAGCAAGCCGCTGACGTAGAGCGCGTTGTCTCGCAACTGTTCGGCATCCAAGCGAAATCGCGGGCCGCGCGCTAGCAGTCTATTCTCAGGATCTCGGGCGTGCGACTGAGGGTCAATTGCCGAGGACTGGCGAAAAGTCTTGGACGTGACAATCAGTTGAACAAGTTTCTTGACGTCCCAACCCGTTGACTTGAAATCGGCAGCCAAAGTATCGAGCAACTCTGGATGCGAAGGGGTTTCACCTTGCGATCCAAAATCGTAACTCGACTTGACCAATCCGGTCCCAAAGAACTGCTGCCAAATTCTGTTGACGGTGACTCTTGCGGTTAACGGGTTGTCTTGATCAACAATCCAGTTTGCTAAATCCAATCGCGTAGGCCGAGCAGTTTCTGTTTTGAGTTTTAAAGAAGGGAAGACGGCGGGAACGTTGGGCTCGACTTGTTCGCCACGCTTGTCATAAGCACCGCGAATCATTACGTAGCTTGGACGCGGTTGTGGCATATCGCGATAAACGAAGGACCGTATTAAGCTCTGTTCGAGTCCTTGTTTTTGGTTCTTGAGCTCGGTTAACTTCGACGTGGGCTCAGCAAACGCAGATTGCGTCGTGGCGCATGTCGACTGCAAGTAATACGCCAATAACCGTTGCCGATCCGCTTCGGGAACAGCGGCCTCGGGACCAAGCTTTGCGATCGCGTTCAGATCAGCCGGAACACTCGCGACGTCTTTGCCTGTGGCTTGTTTCCACCAAGCTAAAAAAGACAGTGATGGGTCGGCCGATGGATCGACCATGCCTTGAACTCCGACGTGATCCCAGTAGACGGTTCCGCCGAATTGCGTGATTGCAAAGCCCGTGAGTTTATCGCCGGCCGTTAAGCCAACTTTGTCGGCACGAACTTCTAATCGCTGCCAGCCTCCAGCCTCGGGCAATGGTCCCATCGCCACACGCTCCGTTGTATTTGCGGCCCCCCAAGGAATCGCTTCGTAGTCCCCCCAAACCGCGCGATGTTGCCATCCGGCTTTGTGGTATTGCAGCATGAGGGACTTGGGCGGTGATTGAGGATCGAGCCAAACGTAGGCGAACAAAACGGCGTCTTGGGGGACTGTGAGTGGGATTGTGCTTTTGTCCCACACATCTTGGGCCAAACCCGCGTCGGTGCGCTTGATAGATCTTGTACCGCTAAAGACTTGACCTCCGTCTTGAGCAGTCGTGAACATCGTAGGATGTCCAGGCGAAGCGACAACACTCGCCCCTTCTGGGAATGCATCCTCCATCCAGACATTTTCGATGATTTGCGGTGTCGGTTTGGGCTCAACCATTGCGGGGTCCGAATAGGTCACCGTTAGTGCGATCTGATCAATCCGCTGTTGTTGCTCGCGCATGGCAGTTTCAAGTTCAGCTATTTTCTTGCGGTATTCTTCGTCTTCGATCGAAACCACAGGCTGTGTGAGTAATGCGTTACCATCCATTGCTGGATCGGCTGCCGAATTGAAGAACGCGTAGAGCGAATAGAATTCCTTTTGCGAAATGGGGTCAAATTTGTGATCGTGGCACGCCGCGCACCCCGCAGTTAATCCCAACCATGCTTGAGCAGTCGTGCTGGTTCGGTCCACGGCATATCGGAATAGCAATTCATCGTCGATCGAACCACCCTCGCTGCTTGTTACGTTGCATCGGTTGAAACCGGTGGCGACCAGTTGTTCAATCGTTGCGTTGGGCAGCAAATCGCCAGCTAATTGTTCGATCGTAAATTGGTCGAAAGGTACGTTTTTGTTGAATGCGTTGACGACCCAATCTCGATAAGCCCACATTTGGCGTTCGTTGTCCAAATGCATCCCATGCGTATCTGCATAACGCGCCACGTCCAACCAATGCCTTGCCATCTCCTCGCCAAACTGCTGCGATGCCATAAAGCGATCGACCATGCGCTCGTACGCGCCGGGTTGGTCATCGTTAAGAAATGCGGCCCGCTCATCTAACCTGGGAGGCAACCCCGTCAAAGCAAATGACACGCGGCGAATCAGAATCTCGCGATCAGCTTCAGGTGAAAACTCAAGTCCCTCCTGTTCGAGGCGTTTGCCGATGAAATGATCGATAGGATTGACGCTGGCGTTGACAGGAGCGTCAATCGTTGCGGACTGAATCGGCTCGAACGCCCAGTGCTTTTGATAGGTTGCGCCTTGTTCAATCCAGATACGAATGGTCTCCTTTTCGGCATCGGTCAGAGCCTTGTGGGTCTCTGGGGGGGGCATCACCGTTGATTCGTCACTGCTCGTTATTCGCAACCAAAGCTCACTTGCATTCCAATCTCCAGGAACGATTGCTCGGTGACCATCGTGATCTGCCAGCGCACCTTCGGCAACGTCCAATCGCAGTTCGGCTTGCCGTTTTTTGGCATCGAGACCGTGACAAGCGAAACATTTGTCCGACAGAATAGGCCGAACATCTCGATTGAAAGTGAGCGTCGCGTCTTCCTTTGCAAAGCCGATGTTAACGACCGCGGACAACGTAGCGACCAGCATCAATCGATGGCAGCAACCGAAAAATAAATGGCATTTATCAAGACAGTGGCTTTTATACCGTGTCATCGTTGAAGGATTCCTAATTTTCGCAATTGAATCAAGTTATGAGCTATTTCATGCTCACGACATTGAATCGGATCGAGAGTTATTTTCGTAAAGGCATTTTGCGGGGAACGAAAGCCGTTAATGGGAACTGTTCGGACGGTACAAAGGATTAATGGCAGGGCCGCACGAGGTGGGGACGAATTACCGTTGCGGTTAGTTCGCCTTGTCAATCTATCGTACACTCCTGTCACGATCTCGTCTATCAATTCAACGGATAACCATTCCTTTGGCGATTTGGATCGCTGCCCAAAATGCGATATTGAGAGACGCTTCTTCATTACCAGGATCAACTCAATCATGCCGATGCCGTCAAAGCATCGCGTCTACGGCTTTCCGTTGGTCGCATTATTGGTCGTTATCGCGATCATTGGCATCTTGGTGGGGTTGCTGCTAGTAGGTGTGCAGTCCGCGCGTGAGTCTTCGCGGAAAATGTCGTGTTCCAATAACTTGCATCAACTCGGTATCGCACTACAGAACTACGAAAACACTTATAAAGTATTCCCGCCCAGTCGACTGGAGACCAAGAAACCCAAATACGAACACTCTTGGGTGCTGGTCGAAAAAAAAAGTCGATAGCGATCCGAAGCTAGCAAACAACCTGAAGTCCACTGTCGAAGAACAGACTGCTGGCGATCCGGAAGACGAATCGATTTTGTACACGGAGATGACTCCACCGCAGATTGCCGAAA
>JANMNK010000628.1:0-2027 GCA_031373875.1 Pirellulaceae bacterium
CGATCCATTGGCTGCCAGCCCAAGCGACAGCGACTTTAGGTTTTGTTCGTCCGATATTTTTTTCAGCTCGGTAATCCGTGCGAGGATTTCGTCGGCAGTATAGCCACCGACTTGAGCACCTTTTTCGTCAAAGATCTGAACGTAAGACCAATTCAGTTCTTCGCGAGTTGAAATTAGATCGTCGATCGCTCGCAGCAAATCGATCGTGTTAGCGTTAAGTGAGTGAACGTAGACCATAACAATTGATTTCTTCGCTCCCGTTGCCGGGGAGAATCCACGTATCGTACCGAGCTTCTGTGGATCAAATGGATACTCAGCGGCCCAAATCCCCGTTGCCGGCGTGGTTACACTTAGGGGAGCTCGCTCGCCGATACGGTCTTTCCAGACTTTGTCGGCCAAAGTTGTTTCTGCGCGGACCGTATCTGAGCAGACAGCATCTGAGCAGACAGTATTCGCAAAACAAAAAATAGCCAGGATAAAAAGTTTGCTTGCTTGTTGAATCATGACGGTTTAATCCCGTGAAAGCCTGTTTAATGCAAACGGTAAAAGCGACGAATCCGCTCGTCATGGATTGTAATAAGACTCGGATGATGTTGGGATATAGAATGACGCCGAAGATGGCAATACATTGTAAAACGAATGTAAGATTTGATCACTCAACGGTTTTTTTCCCGACTTGCTCCATTGCAAAGCTATCGAAATGAACCATCGGCCGACTTTGATTATTTGCGTTTCAACTCATCATCTCAACACGCAACGAGTAGCGTTGGCAATTGCAGAAGTTATTCATGCTTCGGTCATGCCCCCAGAAAAAGTCGACCTAAAAGCTCTAGAACAACATGACTTGATTGGCTTTGGATCCGGTATCTATTTCGGAAGTCACGCGCGATCTCTGATCGACTTTGTAAATCGCATGCCGAATCCTCCTCGAAAAGTCTTTTTATTTTCGACGGCGGGAACGCCTGTGCTGTGGCGGCTTTTTCATTCTCGTTTACGAAAAGCGGTTTTGTCCCGCGGTTGCGAAATTGTGGGCGAGTTTAATTGCCGAGGTTGGGATACTATTGGGCCTTTAGTATGGTTTGGTGGGCTGAACCGTCATCATCCTGATCAGATGGATCTTGAGCGAGCTAGTGAGTTTGCGAAGACGTTATTGAAGCATTGCTGAGTACGGAAACGCTATGCAGTCGACGAACTTTTTTCAGATCCCTAGCGGAATGCGAGTATGACCACACGAGACGAAATGTTGATACGAGCGAATCAGTACTCCGATCAATCGCTTGAATTGCATAAGAAGTACCGGGGCAAGGTGCAGATGGCACTCAAGTGCCCGATCCGAAGTTTCGAAGATTTTGCGATATGGTACACGCCAGGTGTTGCTGCGGTTTGCAAAGCGATCCAGCAAGACCCGGAGTTGTCGTTTCAATACACGAATCGTGCCAATACGATTGCGATCGTTTCGGATGGAACAAGAGTCCTTGGTCTTGGTAATATTGGGCCTGAAGCGGGAATGCCTGTCATGGAAGGCAAAGCACTTTTGTTTAAATATCTTGGCGGAGTCGACGCGATTCCGCTTTGCTTGGGTACAACGGATCAGGAAGAGTTGATCCGCACGGTAAAGATATTGAGCCCATCGTTCGGCGGAATAAATCTAGAAGATATCTCGCAACCCAAGTGCTTTCGAATTCTTGATCGATTACGAAGCGAAATGGAGATTCCGATTTGGCATGACGACCAACAAGGAACAGCGACAGTGGTCGTGGCTGCTTTGAACAACGCTCTTCGAGTAGTAGGTAAGGATTTGAAAAGTGTCCGAATTACGCTGATTGGAATTGGAGCCGCTAATTTCGCGACTTACCGATTGCTCATGTCCGGCGGTGTTCATCCGGGAGCGATAATTGCCTGCGATAAAAACGGTATCTTGCATTCCAACAGACGTGACATTGAGCAGGCTCAGGATGATTTTCTTGAGAAATGGGAGTTGTGTAGACTTAGTAATGCGGAAGGTTGCGTTGGAGGGATTGCCGAAG
>JANMNK010000645.1:0-3142 GCA_031373875.1 Pirellulaceae bacterium
GACTGGGGTCACGGTTATCGTAAATGTCGTAGGCGGACTTTGCAGAGATAGTGAAGCGCTGTCCTGTCCTACCGCCACGAATGCAAAGGTTCCAGAGAATTGGGATGTCGGTTCAAATCGGGCTTTTCCATCCTGTATAGAAATCGTTCCGCCAGTTTGACCGTCGACCGGAACAACACTTACGAAACTCACCGTTTGTGTCGTCGACTCAGGATCTGGCCCCGGAAGAAAGAGAGCCGATGCAGGGATATCAAGAGTGATATCCTCTGGCGTTGTAGGGGCCGCTGACTTAGCAACCGGCGCGTCGTTCACATCCGCGACGTTGATCGTAAAGGTCGCCCCTGTCGTTTTGACCGGAGTACCATTGTCTGTCCCGTTGACGACGAAAAGCACATTTCCGAAGAAATCGTTGCTCGGCGGAGTATAGGAAACATTCCCTGCAACAATTGAGATTGTTCCAGGCTGACCGGAGACTAGAGAAACGTCACTGAGAGTCACCGTCTGCGTAGCTTCGCCATTTCCAGGCGAAAACAGTTGAGCCGGAGTAAACGAAACAGGCGGACCGGCTTCGACGGCCGAAAGGACTGTCGCCAATGCGACCGGCGAATTATTCGGAGCATTCACGTTGACCGTGACTGTTGCAGTGCTTGTCTTAGCCGGAACTTGATCATTCGTGATCGTATAGGTAAAGGTCGTTTGACCGGATTGACCAGCAGTCGGTGTAAAGTTCACCGAGGCCGCTGCGTTGGAACCCGTGCCTGCGGTTACCGAACCGATAGAACTTTGTGTCACGCTTGTGACCGTGAAGTTCGTCCCCGCTTTGAATATGTCGTTTGCACCGACAAGAATGTTCGTGGCACCGCTATCCTGTGCGACAGACGCTGTGTCGTTAACAGCCACAAGATCGGTGGCGATCACGATGCGGAATGGGTTCGCAGGATACTCAACCATATTGTCCGGTATCACAACATCGCTACCAAACAAAGCAATGCCTAATTGCGTATTCCCAGTCGGCGCCAATCGGAATTCAACGACCCCAGCACTTCCAGCTTTCGCACGAAACGCTGTATCAAATATACTGAAGGGATCCCCAGGTCGTCTAAGGCTAGGCTGTCCACCGGTGAACCCGCCAACATCGTCGATGACGAATCCGGTTGCAGACGAAAGCAGTTTTCCTTCCGGCGGACCTGATGAATACGCGAATGAACCGCCGCCGATGCCGGTTTGGTTAATCGGATAACTGACAGCTGCGGAGAAACCTAATTTCGTTGCTGGGTTGAAATTGGAAACGATACTGATCTGTCCTGATCCTCCGGTTAGATTGTTACTTCCAACCGTTGGATTCGTAACATCTTGACGAATTCGACTTCCTACAAACACAATATCAAAGATAGGACCAACACCACCTGCTTCGCTAGTGGCATTGACCCGAACATTCGAAGCTCCCCCAACGAAGCTGAGGGCTCCAACAGCGGAAGCAATCGCATCGGCAGTATCGAGAAGATTCGCACTTGTGAACGTGATGGGTGTAGTTGTCTCCGAACCGTACGTAAGCGTAAACGTTCCTCCGGTTGTGCCTTGCGGCAACGTAACCGATTGAACTTCGCCATAGAGCGCTTCAGCTAGCTCAGTTGTTGCAGACCCAACGGTCGCGTAGTTGATATCGACATACGTCGAGAAAGCACCGTTTGGACCGTTAGGGGATGTACGTAAATCTTGCGTGCGCGTTCGAACGGTAAACAAATCTCCGGGTGCAATCGTGTATTCGGCAACACCGCCAACAATGACCGGCGTAAGTACCGTGCCGCTACCATTCAATACCTGCGCGTCGATCTTCGCTAGCTCGCCTGCACCTTCGCCAGTCTTAAGTCGATTGATCACCATCAACGCGTCAATTGGCGAAACGGCACCGTCATTATTCACGTCATACATCGACTTCGCAGTGGATTGAGCGGTCAGCTCACCACGCGATTGTCGATTCAAAGCATTGATGACCTGCAACGCATCAATCGGCGAAACCAGGAAGTCGCCGTTTACGTCGGTAGGAAGCAACGCATTATGCGTGATTGCTGAGACATCGCTCGCCATCATCTCGCGCCGCTCGAGCGATTCAACGCGTAACGAACGACGCTTTGAAGCGCGTGCAATGGCTGACATTCGCGATCGCCATAGCTTGCTAAATGCTTTAGAAGAGAAATAGCTAGCTACAGTTTGACGGTTTTGAGATCCGCTCATCGATCATTCCACCCAGTTCGAATAGGAAAAAACGCTTCAACCGATCGGAAAACACCTGCGTCCAGGCAATGCCAGCTCGGTCCTGAAAAATTGGACAGTCTTGAGGTTACTTGCAGGTTCCCAGTTTTTCAATGGAATAAACTACGCGAATTACCCTGTTTTTCTATCCGGAACATTCCAGGGAGAATGAGCAACCTACGCAGCAAGAAAAACCGGCATAAACCAACCGGGGTTGGAGTTTAACCGATCATTAGAAGTTCCCGAAAATATTCGGGATTCGCTCAAGAAAGGTAGCGAGATGGAAATCAGGTTTGCTGAGACGTGATCCGAAACCTATAAAACTCGTGAATTTGCTCTATTTCTGGATCTGGAAATCGAGGTTTGCCTGGCCAAACTTGCTAGCTTTCATGTCTTCGATCATGACTCGCATCTGGTAGTTGCCCGGAGCGATCTGCATCGGCATGAAAATGTGGTAAATAATGAAGTAGTCTCGACGGTGATTTTGGCAAATCTCCTTTTCCATTGGCAGCAACTGTTCGGCGACACGTCGACCGCTAGGGTCGATAATCTCGTAGGTTCCCTGCAATTCCGTCTCGAAACCTGCTTTGACCTGCTGAGCCAGGACGTTTTCAAGTTCGCAATAGAGAAGAATTTCTTGATCCGGCTTGAATTGATAATGCGGAAACTTTGTTAGCACACCATAGCCTTGAACGTCAGTACAAAACGCCAGTGACCGAACTTCAAGACTACTCGCGGCTGCTAAATGGTTTGTCGCCTGACGCTGACTGTTCATTACGAGCGACCATCGACGACTCTTGACAGGCATCGCATCTGGATTTCCTGCTTCGTAAAGCGCCTGAAGCTGGTGTCTAAAGTAGTCTTTTTCGTTTGCTTCTAGACCATCAAC